>NZ_JBALMO010000436.1:0-1543 GCF_036963345.1 Bacillus sp. JJ722 | reverse complement strand
AAAAGTGATTGAAAATCACTTTTCGGACAGTCCCTTACTTTCTGTTTTATTAATCTCAATACAATAAGTTATTAAGCATATCTGTCAGCTAGTAACATTGAATGATTAAGTGTTTCTTCATAACTGTCTTCTGTCATTTTCTCGAATGGCATACTATCAATATCGATTGTTTCTTCAGCTGTTTATATTACTTTAACCTTCAATAAAGGTAAAGGTCTGTCTGGAAAAACTGTAGATGGCGTATATCCTATTCTTTCAGCACCCATTTTTAGATAAAATCCTTCTGCATTAGGGTCACTATCCAGTGTGAATTGTTTAATATTTAATTCCTTAGCTTTTTGTAATAAGTCCATCCATAATATCTTTCCAATACCATTTCCTATATAATCTGGGTCAATAAACAATGCATCTAATTTTTCTGGAATTAATGAAAAACTGTAAAAAGCAACTATCTTATGATCATTCTCCAATACATAAACAGTATTTTTTTCAAGATAATCTATTGTAACTGTCAAATCATCTTTACATTTTTTAAGGAAATCTTCAGAATATCCCCAGTATGCTTTAGATTTATAGGCTAACTTACTAAGTGAATTAATATCATTTGTACTAGCTTTTCTAATTTTCATTTTAAATCCTCCAAAAATAGCGTGTTTTATCTATGTTAGATTATTAACTAAGGTAATCGTATTTGTAACTTTTCTAGATGCATTTGATTACTTAATTTTCCTTGTTGAATTAATTGGTGTACTCGAAAAGTTAAATAAGTATCACCTATCCGTTGGTCACTTCTTCCCATTACTTCTCCAATAATGCGGGTTGCATGTTGATATTCATTCGATGTATTTTCTAAGATGGAGGCATCATAATAATCTTCCGATACAGTCATGCTTTGTCCATTTACTAATATTCTTAATATACCATCGGTTTGAGACCATTTTTTCCAATCTTGTAATAGACTTTGAATGTGTGATTGAGACATCTCTTTTTTCATTTGAAGAGCTTCTAATATTAATTCAGATGGCACTTCGCCTAAACTTCTTAGTATATATGGAATTTCTTTTCCACGTGAATCTTGAATTGTATATTCTCTATGATGGCTAAAATCTGTAACATTGACTTCTTCAAACTGAATATTTTTATTTTGGAGTAGAGATACTACAAATCTTAAACCAATGGCATCAGATGGATCTTCGCCATGCCATATGATTATTTTACTTCCAGTTGCAACTTCTTCTGCGATTTGTAAATTCTTCTTAAGAGTTGTGCCAATCCAATCCAGGTAATCGTTATTTAAAACTGGTTCTATAGTTGTTAACACTTCTCTCAACCATTGTTTTCTTTCTTGCATTCCTTCAGTAGATTCTAATTTATAAATAGGTCCTATTGAAAAATCCTCGTTAATGCAAATGATTTTTTCATTCTTGTGCTCTTTTCTTTGTTGAAAAGCGTACTTTAAATTCCCATATGCTGAATCCCCAAAGGTAATATGAATAAAACTCATAATTTGAGATCTCCTTACTAACTTAATATAGTTATTATT
>NZ_JBALMO010000435.1:0-1145 GCF_036963345.1 Bacillus sp. JJ722 | reverse complement strand
CTATATCCAAATAAATATATTCTTTAATATTTTCATGATTTATTTTCACTTTTTTATAAAGGGATATGTATAGCAATAGTCTAACCCAACCTTTCCATACTTCTTCTTCTAAAGGGTTAAATTCCTTATCGTATGGTATCACTATCTTTTCATTTAATAATTCATTCAAAAAGTAAGGACTAATGCCATTTAAATTTTCTTTATACACCTTTTTTAATATACTTGCATTCATTTCATGTTCTTCAGAAACTATATTTTCTAAATATAAGTCAAATGCCATTAATTGTGCAGGTATTAACGTCGGCAGACCCTCTCTTTTTAAAAAGTTATTAATAGATAGAATATTCATCCCCATTAATTTACCGTGTTCTCCTTGACCTCTTAACGCCCTTATAATACCAATTAAAAAGTAATCTTCACCTTTCCTTACATACATCCCTGAACCTGAATACCCTATAGTACTATCCTTTGCATCCTTATCAATATCACCTAAAGGAGGATGTTGAAGAATTAAATTATAATCATCTAAAACTTCGGAAACATAACCATCTAATGAATCACCTGGATGTAATTCATTTAATAAATAATTTGGAAAACCAAAAAATTTATAATCCATATTAATTTTTGGGACTTCAATTAATACTTGTGCATAATCTTTATTAGTTTCTATTTCGATAACTGCAAAATCTAAATTAACATCTTGTGGAGAATATATTTTTTTTATTTGTAGCTCCTCTCCTTCAAAATCTACAATTGAAATTTTTGACATTTCCGAATTCAAATCCCTCTTTGAAGGATTGCTAGTTAAACAATGATACGCTGTAATTACATATGTTTTCTCCTTAGTTTGAAAAAGACACCCACTTCCTCTTGTTTCTTCAAAACCTTTAATTCTTACTCCAAGTCTTCGGAACAATTCCATAAATCCACCTTCAATATTTCATTATTTTTAACATCTTTACATTTAACTTTTAATTCTTTAATTTCTTTATTCGTTAATAACTTTGTAAACACATTAGAATAATTAAAATAAAAAATTGTTTCTTTATCTCTTGATTTAGCTACCTTTACTATAGTCTCTTTGTTTGGAAGACCATGAGTTTCTCCATTAGTACTAATAAGATATCTATCACTCACAATATTAT
>NZ_JBALMO010000434.1:267-1312 GCF_036963345.1 Bacillus sp. JJ722 | reverse complement strand
GATTTTTAATGAATATATTTTACTCGCTGCTCGAAATGAAAAGTATCTAAATAGATTGAATGAGATTCAAAAAGGGTTTTTAAAGAGCTATTATGACTTAATGAATTATGGAGTGGAAATTGGTGTAGTTGAAAGTAAGAATGTAGAAGTTAAAGCTCAAATGCTTGTGATGGTTATTGATAATATTAGTAACTTCATATTGACTGGATTCCAATTAGATTATAGAGGAATATGGCAAGAAGCTATTAATAGTGTTCTAAAATAAGTAAGGGGGGAACATTATGACCAAACACTCACAATCTAAACGTATTGAAGGGTTAGATTTTGCTAGAGCTTTGGCTATGTTTGGAATGCTTATAGTAAACTATACAGTTATTATGGGAGCAGAAGGCAATGGACCGGATTGGCTTGTTTGGTTTACTGAACTTTTTCAAGGAAGAGCATCAGCTACTTTTGTAATGTTGGCGGGTATCGGAGTTTCTTTAATGACCAGAAAAGCAAGAAATGGAGCACTTTCTTATGTTAGAGAAAATAGGGTGACTTTATGGAAACGTTCAGCTTTTCTATTCATTCTAGGTTTACTTTTATATGTGGTAGGCTGGACTGGAGATATACTACATTATTATGGAGTGTATATGCTAATTGCATCCTTTCTTATAATGGCTTCTACTAAGCTAATTGTTATTTTATCTAGTATCTTTTTAGTAATTTCGCAAATCTTACAAGTGACACTTGATTATATGAATGGATGGCACCCTGAACAACCATTTATGGAATATCTTGATTTCTGGACCATAGAAGGTTTTATAAGAAATCTTTTGTTTAATGGGTATCATCCAGTATTCCCTTGGATATGTTTCTTTTTGTTAGGAATGATTCTTGGCAGACTTGATCTATCTAAGAAAGTTGTAAGAAACAAAATGTTGTCTCTTTCGTTATTTTTACTAATAGCAACGGATTTCCTTTCAAAAGTTTTATTTCGACTATCCCAGTCGATATTAGATGTACAAAGTGCAGAATTTCTTTTTCAAACTGGGCCAATTCC
>NZ_JBALMO010000434.1:0-255 GCF_036963345.1 Bacillus sp. JJ722 | reverse complement strand
ATATTTTATCTAATTCCTCTTCAGCGTTATTTATCATAGTTTCTTCTATTTATATTGCGGAAATGTTCGCTGGACATTGGTTTACAAAATCACTTATTAAAACAGGACAATTAACATTAACTCACTATGTAAGCCATATATTCATTGGTATTGGCATATTAGTTTTATTAAATAGATTAGAAAATCAAACGTTAGCATTTTCACTAATATTCTCTGTAGTGTTTTTTGTGGCGAGTATTTTATTTTCTCTATATT
>NZ_JBALMO010000433.1:0-1718 GCF_036963345.1 Bacillus sp. JJ722 | reverse complement strand
ATTAAAAAATAGATATATAAGATCATACAGATATTATAAGAGATTTTAAAAGATTAATAGATATTAAAAGAAATTGTGAAATGAATTTAAGAGAGAAGCTTAGAGCCATAAGGGATTCGGCTGTTTTTGAGAACAAAATAAGTTTATGAAATGTCTGAATAAGAGAATGGTATGTCTTGATTATTACAAAAGACATACTATTTTTTTTCATCTTCCATGATAATTGATTTCTTTATATTTATATAATGGATCATTTATTTGTCTTATATAATTAAAAATCTGATTTTTTTCCGATAATGGAAAAAAAAGAGAATGAAAGGTTTAAGTGCTTATTTTAATAGAAAAAATTATTTAGATATTGTTCTTTTGATGGGAAATATGAGGAGAAATAAGGTATTTATATAAAAAAAGGCACACCAAAAAGAGGGTCAGCACACAGAAATTTTTCCCTCATAGTGTTTTTTGATAAATTTTCTTAATGTTTGAACTGGCTCATGATCAATACCATCAATCATAGCGTTTCTTGCTTCACTATAACTTTGGTTAAATAAATCCATGATTTCATCTAAACCATCTTTAACGGCAATGAAACCGAATTCTCTTACTAACGATGATTGTTGGTATGGTGGAATCATTTTAATTTGCGTATCCACGCAGAACTGACTAAAGCAGTCGTAAGCAACATCCATTTCTTTATTATGTATGTATCTACTGTCCTTCTCTTTTAAAAGTCTAAAACCAATCATGAAAGTGTTTTTAGCTTTTTCAAGGATTGAAGGTGTTACTTTTTGATTAGTCAATAAATCATTAATAACTTGCTCTTTTTCAAGAGGGTTATATGCAAATAGTTTACGCAATGATGAGAACCCTTTTTTAATTTGAGCTTTATAAGCATAGTATTTTGGAAGAATCCCTTTTAAATCACTGTACGTGATATAGGCAGTCTCATTTCCTACCATGTTTACTTCTTTTTCATAAATATACAATGCACGGCAAGCAATCTTTAATTCATTCACATTCTTAATTGAAAACAACTCAAATAAAGACTCCCTTTTAATCATTGTATAACCAGTACGTGATTTATGAGGAATGTCTCTTTCATCTTCCGCTAATACATCTAATGCTTGTCCTTTATCTTCTTCTTTATTAGAAGGATACAAATCTAAAAAGTCTTCCTTATACTTAGAGAAGCGAATATTCATATACTCCCCCCACAGGTTATCTGCTTCAATAAGACCCAATTCGACTAATTGTTTGTTATTTTCTTTAACTGTTCTGCTGGAGCAATTGATTTTCTCGGCAATTTCTTCAGTAGAAACTACTCCGATTACACCTTTACTATCTGTTAATCCTAAATAGCATAGTGTTTGATTTATTAATGAACGTGTCCATTTGATAGAGATCCATTCTTTTGGTATATGGAAGGCATGCTGTTCATATTGCTTTTTACCGTTTTTAGTAGCACTCTTATTGATTCCAGAAAAAACAATTAACCATTTATTTGCGATTGGTATATGATTTTTAAATAGTAATTCCACAATATAAACCTCCTTTCCCTTCCATAAATCTACTTGTCTATCATTCATGTAACTACAAAATACTACATTCGTCAAAAGTGCAGATAAGTACGGAAGTTGGGAGACATTTTGCTAAAAAGTGTAGATAGGTACGGAGAATAGGAGATATTTTTAGATGAAAATGCAGATAAGTACGGAAGA
>NZ_JBALMO010000432.1:0-1512 GCF_036963345.1 Bacillus sp. JJ722 | reverse complement strand
AAGAAAAGAAACTAAAAATAAGATTCTGGAACGAATTTTTAGGGAAAGTGAGATTGTTGTTAATAAACAACAAAATATAGTAAGTGGTTAAAACAAGAAAGTTTATATGTTCCAGTTTAAACTTATAATATTAATTTCCTCTTTATACTGTTCATTGCTCTATTTTAACAGATTTTTAGTTGTTTGTTAATTACTTTAACTAAATTTTGTTTATTATTTTAACATTTTTTATAAGTTTTTATTTAGATATTAGGAAGGATGTTAGCTATAATGAGATCGGTAGATAGGATCTTTGAGGTTTATCCAAAAATAAAACACAAGATTGAAAATCCTTTAGAGCCAAGTTTGGTTTTAACTAATGAAGAGTATGTTTTTTATCAATTAGTCTTATTTTTTAAAAAACCGAAAAAAATTCAATTTAGTTTAAATATGATTTATGAATATCTAAAAGATGAGGATTTAATATTTGCGTTGGAAATGTTAATTGAGTATTTTCAGAAAGATACGGAGTTAGTTAGAAATGTATCTCAAAGTTTTTATTCTGAACAATTAAAAAAGGAACAGCTCGTAGGACAGAAGAAATTTAGTGTAATGGTTGAAAGTGCGATACCAGGAGTGAAATTTCCACCAGCCATGGTTCATACATATTGGAAACGAAATAATGGGAAAATCCCGGGTGCCGACTTAATAATTGATCAAACCCCATACTGGACAGAAAAAACAGTTGCAAAATTTATAGAAGAAAAGAAGATGGCGGATTCAAATAAAAGGAAGAAGTAAAAGAAGGCTAACTATTTTAGAAAAGGGAGAAAGAAATGTTTTTAGAAACAGAGCGACTTGTGATACGAAAATTTGTGTTTGAAGATTGGCAGGCTGTCCATGATTACACATCGAATAGAAATGTTATGAAATATATACCAGAAGGTGTTTTTTCGGAAGAAGATGCAAAGATTTTTGTTAATGAAAACAAGGGGAAGGATGCTGAGAAATTTCCTGTAGTATTGAAAGATGAAAATGTTATTATTGGTCACATTGTTTTTCATAAGTATTTTGGTGAGCATACTTATGAGATTGGATGGGTGTTTAATCCGAGATATTATAATAAAGGTTATGCCTCTGAAGCAGCACTAGCTATTTTACAATATGGTTTTAAGCAAATGAAATTGCATAGAATCATCGCTACGTGTCAACCACAGAATATTCCATCCTATCGAGTTATGGAGAAAATTGGTATGAGAAGAGAAGGGTCTTTTAAAAAATGTATTCCGAAAGGGAATGAATGGTGGGACGAATATTATTATGCTATTTTAGAGGAAGAATTTAAAGGGTTTTCATAATTTTATCTAAGAATTCTCAAACGAGTGAGATTATTTTTAAGAGATTGAATGAAAAAGCCATTCTCATTGAATAGTTTAAATCACTACTATTATTTGAACTACGTGAATTATATCACATATATTGTGTAATTATTTACTTTTTAAAAAAAATTTTAAAATAGCCACAACTTTAGAT
>NZ_JBALMO010000431.1:953-1186 GCF_036963345.1 Bacillus sp. JJ722 | reverse complement strand
GTATTTTACTAATTAGAATTATCTTTAATAAAAAAATATAACGCTATATTACTTCTCTTCTGTAATTTTAAAACACGCTCTTTCTGAATAAAGTTTAAAGAGTTGTCTAAGAAAATAATATGATTAGTATTGAGGTGTGGACTGAACAATAATCTACCATCTTCGGTAATTTACTCATATGAGCCTATTAAGAAGGAGATGATATCGTCCATGTTAAAAGTGCAGAGTATTGC
>NZ_JBALMO010000431.1:0-846 GCF_036963345.1 Bacillus sp. JJ722 | reverse complement strand
GACAAAATTACGCTGCAACTTTACATGGAGAGGTGGGCATGCTAACCTACACAGCAGAGCCAAGCCTTATGGCTACTGGATTCTTGGCTGAAGGTGCATGCCCATAGAGGCTCCATGTCAAGTTGCAATACTCTGTATTTGCAGCTGCAATTATGTGTGCTTTTTCTCTGCAAAATACAGTCCATGCCTAAATCTCCATTAAATACCATAAAAGGAGCAATAGAATTAAGAGTATTTTGAATCTCATCATCAATTGAAAAACCAACTGTACGATGACACAAAGATGTCTCAATTTGGGACACAAATTACGCACAGTTACAATTTTTTCGTAATTTCAAAAAAACGGGACACAAAGATTACACAGTTTGTCATTCTGAATATTTTATATTTAAAATTAAGTCCACTCTATTTGCATTAATTTAAGCTCTTATAAGATGCGTAAAAAATGTATATGTTTCTTGATGGTTAAAAAGGACAAATAGTATTAATTAGTATTGATACTATTTAGTTAGTTAATACATTTACTATATACGAATAAGAACTGTCTAGTGTATATGGTCAAGAACTTGCGGACACTCATATATTTAAGTGTAGTCTTATAATAAAGTTTCATTAAAATTAGGGCAGATCACATTTAAATGTATTTTTAAAATATGGACAAGAATGTCCAGATGATTATAAAGACACCTAAGTAATATCAAGCATTATTCATTTACTGGGTAAAATCGAGATAGTCTACAACCTTCTAGTTCTTTTAACTGCACATTATCTACGATTTCCTTCGCAACCAATCGACTAATAACAGGAGATAACGTGATTGCGGAATGCATAACTGCTAAATAAAGT
>NZ_JBALMO010000430.1:427-1639 GCF_036963345.1 Bacillus sp. JJ722 | reverse complement strand
CTATAATTTCTTATGAATAAAAACCAGGTGTAGGGACTTTGTTGATTAAATAATATTTTCCTAAATGTACATATTTATGGTCAATCGGACTATGAAGTGTAAGAGTTCGTATGTTTCTCCATAATCGGTCATACCCATTTTCTAATGTAGCTGATCGAGCACCCATTAATTCAAAAATCTTGTTTATAATCTCCATAGAAGTTTCTATAGATTGTACACTCGAATTCAAAATGGATATAGCTATATTTCCCCTTTTTTCTTCCGAAATCTTCTCTTTTGTATTCCAAAGTTCATTGACTGAATAGTTAGCATTATCAACTATAATTTTTAACGAATGAACCTTAGAAAATAAATATCCTGCTTTTTTAAGAAGCAGATCATTATCATTACTATTAGAGTTGGAATAATAACCTTTGGCTACATTTAATGCATTTTTAGATGCTCCTGTATATATATTTAATAAAATTGTTTGTGAAATTAATGATGATAGATGATTGATATCATCCTTTAGAATTTCAATTGGATAGACAAAAACATTGTCGAATTCAACTGTACCGCTTCCTGTTTGTTTCTGTCCAAATCCATTCCAATCTTTGTTTACCTTTAACCCATTTCGCGTAACAGGAACAACCCCGTTATACATTTTAGTAGGATTGTTATTATCTATCCATGATATTAATAAATAATTTGCTACTTGAGATCCAGTAGAAAATGTTTTAAATCCATTCAGTTTAAAAGAGTCTCCTTGCTGTACACCGAATAGTGTTTCAAATTTGGGATTAGAAGCATTTCCCCAAAAAGGGTGACTATCTTTAATTTTTACTAAGTGTTCCATTTGTTCAGGCGTTGATCGCCAAAAGACTTGTGAACTAGTAAGATAGTGATAGCCTAATAAATGAGCGATAGCTGTATCACTTTCTGCTATTTTTTGAACTATTTTTAAAATACTTGACCAAAAAGTTTCGTCATTTATGTTTTCATATACTAGATTTAACAAATCATAGTCTTTTAATAGCTTGATTTGTTCAAATGGAACGATATTTTCACTATCCCTTTCTATAACATCAGTTTGTAATATATTTGAAACTATTTCAGCAGCATGAAAATAATTTTCCAATAGTGAAACCCTCTTTCGCTAAATTATAATAGTTTTTTTATCTTTACTCTGTTATCACCTAAGATAGTTTTAACACTGTCATTATTATCATGTAT
>NZ_JBALMO010000430.1:0-394 GCF_036963345.1 Bacillus sp. JJ722 | reverse complement strand
ATAGGTTTCATATTCTTCATAAATTCCATCTTGATTGATATTTTTATCGATAAATTCAATCTGATTCTTTGTTAACCAGTTTTTTAGCCGAATGCAATGAATACAATTTCTTGAGAATACACAATTATATTCTTTTTCACCCTTAAAACCTCCATTTAAATAAGAAATGATATTTAATACGCTAAAGCACGAAATGTGTTTTCTATATTTAAAGTGAAAAATATAAAAAAAAATAAACTATTTAAAAATTAATTTCGATCAAATCACTATGATAAAATGTGTAATATTTATCCTTTTCTTTTGAATAAACAATTAAATAGCCTTTTTCATTTAAACCAACAAATTCACAATGTATTATTTCCCCATCCATCAATTTTCCAAGATAATTGTTAGC
>NZ_JBALMO010000429.1:308-1286 GCF_036963345.1 Bacillus sp. JJ722 | reverse complement strand
ATATATAACACTACTAATAAAGAGTAATAAAAGTAGTGATATGAAAAACAACACCGTTTTATTCTTCATTAGTAACCACTCTCCCAACCAGTATGTATTGAATCAATTTAATAATCTGCAAGCAAATAACATACGGCAACATCAACATCACCATACTAATAGCAACTATTTCAGGTTGGGAAATTTCATAAAAAATAGAAGTAAAACCTTTCAACATAAACAAATATTCGATGATAAATAAACTTGAGAGCATATACCAATATACTATCGTGAAATGTTGAGAAAACGAATAGATCACATTAGATAGGATATGGTGGAAAAATACTTCCATTTTGGAAAGCCCCTTTGCTTTCGCAAACTCCACGTATAATTTATCTTCTTCTTCATTTAATATTGTTATCAAAGTCCTCGTTAGAAGAAAGATTGGAACTAACGATAAACAAACAATAGGTAGTAAGTACACATTTGAGTTTAATCCATAAAGCTGAAAAAACTTTATACCTGTTGTTTTATAGATTGTTATAATAACAAACTGAAAACTAAATATGATTACGATGTCCGGTATAGCTTCTGTTAAAGTCAGTGCATTGGAGAACCATTTTCGCGTATTCATAGATAAAATTGAATAGAAGTAAGCCAAAGCAAATGAAGATATAACAGTTACTATTATTGATGTAAATAAAATAGACATTGAATAGACGAATTTACCTTGTATGAAAGAAAAAAATGGTACAGTTCCACTTAGAAGTGTTAAATTAACATCTAAAGGTGTTAAAACTTCAGTTAGCGTATGTAAAAATACTTCAAAAAATGTTGAAGGATAAAATCCTTTACCAACTTCGGCAGTAAGACCATCTAATCCTCGATGAGTGAAAATGAGGGAAGGTAGTGCTGCAATGAAGCAAACCGATAATACTATTATGATTCCTGCTAATATTGTATTTCTTATACTTTTGACGTAGCTAATCATCTTTATAC
>NZ_JBALMO010000429.1:0-291 GCF_036963345.1 Bacillus sp. JJ722 | reverse complement strand
ATATTCAATTAATTATTAACGTAATAAAAAGTATAACATATTTTTGTGAAATAAGTTTGTTTTCGATTTTTTTAAATCATTTTCCAAATGGAAGAGAAAAGGCATGATTTTATGAAAGGTAAGTTGTTACAGGTTTGAGTATTTATATAGTAAGAGAAGTGTTTGATGTATATGTTAGAAGTTTAATTAAGCTATAGTGTTTACGAATAATAAAGTAATTTAAAAGATAATAGTTTTTTAAGAATAATGATGGTATGATGGAAAACCGTACCATCTTTTTTGAATTTATGT
>NZ_JBALMO010000428.1:0-1316 GCF_036963345.1 Bacillus sp. JJ722 | reverse complement strand
TCGTAGCCCTTGACCATCTCTATTTATCTTCCAACAACTAACTTATTTTTCTTTGCGTTTAACACATACATGCGATAATATCTTGTACAACTACACTCATGTAAAGTAATATCGATATAGTATATTTATTCAGTTTTTATAAAATATCAAAAATGATCCCTTTTGAAAACACTTATAAAATTACTTTTTTTACAATTCGAATAATTTTTAATTTACACTATTATTACCGGGAAAAATATGCTAATATATTTTATGTTCTACAGGCATAATTTGAAAACTTTTAAAAGGCGGAAAATAATGGACATCTCAATTAGCAAACTAATGTTTTCTTTTTCATTAATAGTATTAACCGAGTTGCTTTGTTTAGATGTACATCCCCCTTTTCTTTCTTTCCTAACATACATTGTAGGAATAACTGCTATAGCGATCTCTATTAAAAAGCATAGTTTTGTGTTCGTTTTTTTAAATAGTGTTACATTGGGAATTTATACATATGTATTGCTAACTTAGGATTGATTATTCAAAATATTTTAAATTATGCATTTATCTAACATTAAATAGTGTTCTTTATACAGTCATTCTCTCCTTGTTTCCTTCTTTTAATTTCAATCTTTAACGGTCATAATCAGGTTTCAAATTTCTAGTTTTACAATACTTTTCATATTCTCTACAAATTTCTTCCCACTCTTCATTTGTAATATTCTTCTTTTTTAATGCAGCCAAAGTTGTACCTACATACTCTTTTAACCATTGAGAAATACTCATTCTTAACATCTCCCCTGCTTATATATTTCCATTGTACTAACTAGCGGACTATTTTACTAGTATAATATCACTATACTCACTTCATTATTTATACCATCCATTAACATTCAGACGAACACAGTCTTCTACTCTATATTGAGCTGTATGTACTGATTACCCCCTCTAGACATCTACTCTGATTGTTACATTCTGTATCATTGTTTTCTACATCATTCAAGTTCTAACGAATAGCTATGACCTTCAATTTACCTTAGGTTATAAGTCATGTTCTTCCAGAATACATATATTAATAATTTAGATTGGAGGTGAGATCTTGAAACAAAGATTATATTCGGATTTTTTCTTACATTTTGATATTGCTTTCATGCTAGTTTTGAACATTATTATTGTTGCAAGAAGTATCTTTTGGAATTTTACACTTATGCTAATCATTATATATTTGATCGGTATGGCTACATTTATTATTAGTGAATATTTTATTCATCGATTTTTCTTTCATTTAAAAGCACCCAAAAATCCCTTTTTTCTGAGGATATTAAAACGTTTACATT
>NZ_JBALMO010000427.1:0-1735 GCF_036963345.1 Bacillus sp. JJ722 | reverse complement strand
TAGTCGCTATCAGCTTAGAATTCAATTATAATGCTGATACGCTCAATTGTAAACGCTTAAATGTAAACGTTTTAATATAATATTAGAGATGTAACAAAAAAGTCATAAACTAATAATTTTAGATTAACCACTAGCTCTCAAATCATAATCAGGAAACACGTTATTTTGATGATATGTAAACATTGATGCTATAGCCCTCTCCATATGATATCCTCTACTTGTGTCTCCAGAAGCGAGTGTAAACTTTACTTTCTTACTAAAATCTAATCGATTAATTTCAATGAGACCATCGATTTTGTCTGAAGTTAATCCATAAGTATAGATCATTAACTCATTTGCAACACTTACTTTAGATAAGTAAGTCATCATCATTCAAACCCTTTCTAAATTTTCCTAATTAGCAATTTTATTCGCCCCATTATTATCGATAACATTAATATCCATCACGACTTAAACACTTTCTTCCCTGTTATTTTTTAATCATTCTGATACAATTCACTATAAGGAGGTGTAGTCTTGTTCACTTATTTTAGTTGTATTGGAGTGATGAAGATTTATCTTGACCAATACAAGCATCAATTCGCCCTTTCAATTAACGATACCGTTTATGGATATTATCATTCGGCTGGTAAAGCAGCAGATGATGTATATTGCCATGTAACTGGTTGTTATGATTGGGATCTACTAGAAGGAACTATAAATGATGTACCAACTAATCTCTACGAGTGGCAACCATTATAAAAAATTTAATTTTATTGATTCATCTAATTGGATACTAGGGTTATATATATTTAATTTAATACATACATATTGACACCGTCTGTTGAAACAGTTGGTGTTTCTTTTTTTCTAAATTATTCTTTTAACTTCCCTTACCTTTTATAAATCTTGCGATATGCGAACCATATCTATAGACTGTATACCATTTTCAAAAATCGATTCGTCATAATGTCTTATAAAAAAATCTTTATCAATATGAGTCATTCTAAAACCACATTTTTGAAAAGTGCTAATTGAATAACACCTGGATTACCAGTTCTAACCTCAATTGTTTTGTATCCTTGTAGCTTTGCAGTTTCAATTGAATATTATACAAGCTTTTTACCATATCCTCTTCTGTGGTGCTCTTCTTCAACAGCTACATTTACGAGTTCTACCGTTTCTGGGCGAGTAGGGATGAGGACATATGTACCTTTAATGCGATGAAATCAAAGATTTTCTAGTATCTTAAATGCTACAAAATCTAAACATGATAATGAATTAAAAAATACGGATATTGAAAAATACCAAAGATATTACTATTCAAAAGCGGATGAAGTAAACAGCATAAATAGTGATTATTTAAAAGCAATTAAAGATGCTGAGTGAAATGAACTAGAAGATGAACAATTAGGTGCCGTTCGTTTTTTAAAAAAAGATAAGAAAAAAGTTGCCGTCAATACTAAAGATAACTACATGATCATAATGTAAATGAAAAAATAAAATTCATGGTTTCATCTATAAAAAACCCATCTCTTATTGAGAAGGGCTTTTCCATTTTTCTTTGTGCGATGCGTCAAACAATAAGGTTTAAGAGGAAAACATTAATATTATATCCACAACAACAAATAATATTTGATTCACTTTACAATTTTCTAAATAAATACTAGCCAATATAACCAGATTGATTTTCGTTAAATTTGATATTTCACTGTAGTAAATATTTTTTAAAAAACAGCAAACCATATACCTAACT
>NZ_JBALMO010000426.1:0-1470 GCF_036963345.1 Bacillus sp. JJ722 | reverse complement strand
CTATAGTATAGTACTCAAGCTCAACTAAGTTTGGATGATCTACGGTGATTTTTCCTTTAAAAACATCAAAATCTTTATCTATTATAAAAACACATTTATTTAAATGGGATGCATTTTTATTCCATTCAGAAAATCTATCCAAAACATTTTGCTTCGATTTTAAAGGATATATTTTTCCGATTTTAACTTCTCCATCTAGCAGCCTATCAACAAGTGTTTTATAAACATGTGGCATCTTTTCATCTTCTATTAATAAAAACAAATCATAATTTTGGTGACGAAGAATAATATCAGCAAATATTGAATTACTCTTTCTGGTTGGCAAACTAGTCAAAACTATCTCCCTTTCACTTCAGATGTATTAGAATAAAAGTCACCTATTATATCCGGTGAATGAGTAGCAATTATTATTTGTGCTTTGTCATCATTCGTGATTAAGAGAGGTAATAATTTTGCCTGCCATTCTATATGTAATGATAATTCTGGTTCATCAATTAATAATAGTTTACTACCCTTGGTTTCATACTCTATAAGAGCAAAAATGAAAAACACAACAATTTGCTTTTCCCCTGATGAAAGTAAATCCAAATTCAATTTGTCTTTCCTTTTTCCTTGATTTAAAAAATATAGTCTATTTTCACCAGTTTCATAAGCTATTACTTTTCCAGTCTCTTGAAACAGTAAATTAATAGAATCAAGTATTTGTTTTAAGTTCATTTTTAATCGATCTATCCGTTTTTTTTCTTTTTTGGCTATATTCGCAATCTCTTCTAATTTTTTTAATTGAGTAAAAGCAAAGTTATGTTCAACAAATTTTTCTGGCTCAATTATATTTATAATACCATCCGTTACACTATAAGAATCTAAAGTATTTTGATAAATCTCCTGTAACTCTATAATGTTATCGATCACATTTTTTCTCACAATATCTTTTAAATCATTTTTAATACTAGAAAAATCTTGTCTCTCTTTAGATAAAATCTTAACATTGCCTATCGGTTTAGAAAAATGATTAATCATTTGAGCTCTCATATTTGCATTAATTCTATTTTCAGTAAATGTTATTCTATTGTTATAAATTGCGAAGTATTTTTGAGCTTGATCTAATGAGTCCTCAATATTTTTTCTATTTGAATTATGTAATCTTTCATTCCTTTTATATGTCTCAAGGTTATCAAGACCTTTAACTTTTCTATTAAGAGGGATATATACTGTATTGCTAAATGAACGTAACTTTTTATTTAATAATTCTATTTTTGGCTCATTTTCTGGACCTAGATAAATTTTAAAGTTCTCATTTTCATCATCAATAAATTTCACTATTGATTTATCATCAAAAAAGTGATCTCTTGATTCATCATCATTAATACTTTTTCTTTCATAAATTATACCAAAATCTCTTTCTGTATTTGAAACTGTAAATTGTTCTTTATCTAAAATGAAAGTCGAATGTATGTTAGAGTTTATTAC
>NZ_JBALMO010000425.1:0-1004 GCF_036963345.1 Bacillus sp. JJ722 | reverse complement strand
CCAAGAAAAAAATGTTTACCCATCATACTACTCTTTCCATTAAAATCCTCTAATATAAAACCTAATGCTCTGAAACATATACAATTATTATGTGCATGTTATTTCGACTAACAAATGAATAAAATATTTGACGGTTATACTGAATAAGTGAAGAAAAATACGTATATATAAAATAACTTATTTATCTATAATAATTTCATAACTAATATGTTCATTATGTTACAAATAAGCTCTTACATATTTCTTTATTTACACTTAAAAATCTCTTAATAATGGGTATATTTATCTATTTTTGAAGGTTTTTATGAAAAATATTTTTTGTGGACATGAGGGGAATTTACTAACAACTTAGGATCTATCGGAACAAGGTCGGAGAATTTTCAATGCAAAGGGAGAAGCGAAATTAACAAACCATATAATTATTATAATATAAAATTAGGAAGAAAGTATTGTTAGAAAATGGGGATTTATCCGAAGGGGCTCATAATCTGGGGGAGATACGTATTTTACTTATAAAACAGAACATTCGAAGGATTTTTCAAACTATATTAATTGAGTAATATCCGAATGAAACGACAAATGAGTAGGCTGTCAAGAAATCTCAACAGCCTATACCTATTACTATAGTTTTTTTCTTATCCATTAAATTATAGTTTCTCAAGTTATCATGTATTGCTACATTTTACAATTGCTTTTATTCTTTATAAATGATCAGTTAGAAAAAATAAAACTTCTTGAATAGTCAATCCCATTTGTTTTGCTTCAGCCATCAATAACAGCCATTCTAGGTCAATCATTTTCTCAATATTATCCAAGACTTCCCTCTCCTTGGTATACAACAGTCTTTTTAAGAATGAAGCCTTAACTCTTGTTGTTTTTCTTAAATTAGATTTACTACAAATATCATTTCAAAAGAATTCTATCTTCTCAGTGTATTGGATTTTTAGATGAGATTTTTTTTAAGTTATAATTAGGGCTGTATACATTCATTTAGAGAAGAAAAA
>NZ_JBALMO010000424.1:243-1360 GCF_036963345.1 Bacillus sp. JJ722 | reverse complement strand
AAAGGGGCTGTCCCAAAAGTCATAATTTTGACTTTTGAGGGCAGCCC
The DNA here is from genome assembly GCF_036963345.1 of Bacillus sp. JJ722. Classification (NCBI taxonomy): domain Bacteria; kingdom Bacillati; phylum Bacillota; class Bacilli; order Caryophanales; family Bacillaceae; genus Bacillus; species Bacillus sp. JJ722. The sequence continues at coordinate 1,313 of NZ_JBALMO010000424.1, read as the reverse complement.
CCTTTATAATCTATTCTTTTACTAGTTGCTCTTTATCTTTAGCTACCACTTTATAAAGTGTTCTATAGTTCGGTTCTTTTTTAATAATTAATTCTTATGGAGTTGTTTGATTTTTTTCGGCTTCAGTATAGTTTATCGTTAATGTAATCATATCTTTCTCTTTTAATTTCGCTTCTCCAAAACTTATTTTTCGTAACGAATCTATGTTAGAAGGGAACATTTTTACAATTGATTTATCATCATCAAAACTTATAGTATTCTCTTTTTTATCATAAGAACCTACATTGTCATGTGCAATCGCGGATATACCATTATAATCCTTTAGTGCAATCGCACGAACAAACCGATATGCTATGTTATACGTCATTGCTATATCATCGTCAGACAAATTATCTTTTGCAGTCTGATTTAAACTTTCAATTTCTTTCTTCAATTTATCATTTTCTTCTTTTATTTTTGCTACATCTTCTATTTGACTACTTTTAATTTCTTCTTCATTTTTCATAGTTTTCTCGTCTGTATTTGAACATCCAGCAATGGCTAACAAAAGCAGAGAGCTTAATTGTAATAATTTCTTCATTTTCACACCCCTCTTTTTGGGAATTTTAACAAAAAGAGGTTTTTCTTTCAAGGGAAACCCATTAATAGAATATATTCTTCTATTAATGGTTGTTATTTTAACTATAATAAGTCCTTTTTAGATGATACAAGAGAAGCGTAACGAGATGTACCGATCATGTTTAAAGTTTCAGCATTGATTTATGTATTGTACGATGACTTTATGAGTGAGATTAAGAAAGGTATACCCCATAAGGATATTGCTACGTATTTGCTACAAGGGAAGAAACGTCATCTCGAAAAAGTTAAGAAAGAGAAAAGAATCATGAAACAGGTGAGCAAGAATTTACTTTCCTTTGAATCTGAATTTGAAGAAGAACCAAAGGATGATGAAAAAGTAGTAGATGTATATATATAAATGAGACAAGCTGAAATATTAAGAGGTGAAGTACTCCTGCATAATTTGGAAATGTTTATGAACGGCGATGAAATGACGTTTGAAGAATTGCTTC
>NZ_JBALMO010000424.1:0-227 GCF_036963345.1 Bacillus sp. JJ722 | reverse complement strand
TCGTTTATTTGAATTTCATAGTGGAAGTGAAGGAGAAGGGGAATACAAAACAAATACAAAAAGCACTAATAAGTAAGTTGAATTCTTAATCTGAAACTATATATGGAATTTGTATATAAATGATCGCATAGAAATGTACATTTTTGCTCATCTAAACATGATCACTTCCGCTCATTATACTGCTTTCTATACAAGTGTATGAATAATACATTGGAAATCAAAAATGT
>NZ_JBALMO010000423.1:1230-1550 GCF_036963345.1 Bacillus sp. JJ722 | reverse complement strand
ATTGAAATTATTAGTAGTCCACCAATAGCTACTAAAATATGTGCAGAATAAAAATTGGCATCACCATAGAATCCACTTAATCTTGTTAATCCAACTCTTTCCCATTCGTATACATCTATAAATTGATTCATATGTGAATAGTTCATTAGATTAATGGAAGAAATACATGCACCTATTATTCCTGAGGAAAAATATATTATACACCACTCAAAAGATAATTTATTCTTATATTGTTGTAAATAAATTGGCATAAAAATTATCATCATCATAAAGAACAAATAACTCATCGAAATGCCATAACCTAGTAATAATTTTACAGT
>NZ_JBALMO010000423.1:0-1192 GCF_036963345.1 Bacillus sp. JJ722 | reverse complement strand
ATTGATAATAGTAAAGTTACAAAAAAAACTGGAACGATAATAGTATAAAACGAAAGACTTCCAAAAGAAAACTTCATAATTGGTGACCACGGCAGAAAGAATAACATAATATAAAGAAAGTTTTCTTTTGGGTTTAGTAATACTATGGTTGCAAATCCTATAAGTGCAAATAATATTATCCCTTTATTACTAAATGCATGCCCGAATGATAAAACAAACACAGCTAATAAAGAAAATAATAATATGTTTTTGCTTTTTTTTTCGTAATTTTCAACCATTCAATATAACCCTTTCCAACATATGATCAAATTGCTTTAATGCTTGTTCATTATTAGATTTATGTAGTTTAAGCTTTTCTCTAATGTCTTCTAGTTCATTTAAATGATTTAAAATATATTCTAATTTCGTTTGAATTCCTTCAGTTGAATTTTCACAAACCCACCCTGCATTGGCATCAATAATCATTTCTTTTGTCGAAATAGTTTTAGTTGCAAGAATTGGTAATCCTAAGATCTTCGCTTCATCAAAAACCATCGGCGCAGCTTCATGATATGAAGGTAAAAGGAATAATTCTGCGTTTATCATATATCTATATGGATTATTCTGATTGCCATATAGAATAACCTTTCCTTCTAGTGAATGAAATTCAATTAATTCTTCAATTGTCTTTTTTTGTTCTCCTTCACCAATAATATGCCAACATATTTTATAATTTTTCTTTATAAGCTTAGCAATAATATCCATAGTTCTAACTATACCTTTTTCTCTACTTAAACGAGAAACTGTAACAATATTAAAACTATTAGAATTATATACAATCGGTGATACATTTGCTTTTTTTATTATTTCATTATAATTTTGACAATTTTTTACACACAAGGTTTTTGAGGTTAGATCAGGAATTGACTGGATAAACCTATCTTTACAACCAACTGAAACAGCAGCTATCGTTTTGAATTTTTTATATATTCTGTTATTTTTCGTTGTTTTACCACCATAGTTTAAATAATCACAGTGTATATAAGCGATTTTTTTCTTTGTAGCTACTTTTTTTAGAACAAATTCATTGCATCCACCATAAAAATCCTTATCATTTGAACTATGTAAATATGAAATAGCCACATCAAAACCCTTCAATTTTTTCTCAGTCGATACAACCAACTGAATTGGCATTGTATTATTAAATAATTTT
>NZ_JBALMO010000422.1:0-1037 GCF_036963345.1 Bacillus sp. JJ722 | reverse complement strand
GTAATCAACTAGTTCTAATAAAATTTACTTTTTGAAGGGCAAATCCGTTTCTAATGGATTGTAATTATTAATTAATAAATTGAGCTCCCTAATTAACATTTGCTCCATGATTTCTTAAGCTGTTTGTGTGATAGATAATCTTTTATTTGGCATTTTTTTAATAACTCCTTTTAACATAACTGAATTATACAGTTATGTAGATAGTGGGATAGTTAATAAAGAAAAAGCCTGAGTACAAATGTGTGCGATATTGTTCACTATATCACATGTCTAGTTGCATTGTTCTAATATAGAATAGAGTAAAATAGAATTTTGGAGGTTATTTAAATGAGCTGTGGTTGTTCAAAGTTAAAAGATGGTAAGGCTATTGTAGACCATGTAAAAAGTAAAGGAAAAGATCAATTTCCACCAAAGGTAGCTCATGAAATAACTTGTGAGTGTGGAGAAAATTTCACATTAGAAACAGTGATTATGAACTGTCCAAATTGTGAAATGACATACGCAGTTACTCCATGTAGCTCAGATTTAATTGAAAATATTAAACCAGCTGGTATTAAATACGCATAAGATTTAACCTTTCTATGTGAAAGAAGACTTTCTTTCACATAGAAAATTAATGAATAAAACTATTTACAGTTAGAAAAGTTTAGATCTAAATCTAGCTTGAATATTCATAACCTGCTTTGTTAGCAATTTTTCTTGATGTAGTGAACTGTTTAAGGAACTCTTTTTTAATAGAAAAAGTGATACAAAATGTTAAAGAGGAATTAATTAGCATATATATTATTTAAAGATAATTTATTGATTTTGTTAAGTAATTATCTAATTTTATAATTTCTGCATGTATTAATGTGCAATACATTAGAGTAATAAAGGGTTCAGGACTTAGGACTATATTATTTGAAAGCGCTTACGTTCTTGTGGGAAGAAAATATTATGTCTATTGTTTATTATATGAAGAAAAATAAAGTTATTTTTATAAAATTATTGACATAAAATATAAAAATATATTCAAATTTTTAAAAATTACAAATAAT
>NZ_JBALMO010000421.1:0-1343 GCF_036963345.1 Bacillus sp. JJ722 | reverse complement strand
CAATACAAAAGCGACCTATAGTTGTCATAGGTCGCTTTTGTATTGTTAAAATATTTTTTTCTGATTTTGATCTTCTTTTAAAATTTCAACCGCTTCTCTAAAGCGTTGCGAATGAACAATTTCACGTTCACGTAAAAATCTTAAGGAGTCATTTAGATCCACATCATCTGACATATCAATAATCCATTGATATGTTGCACGCGCTTTTTCTTCCGCAGCAATATCTTCATACAAATCTGCAATCGGATCTCCTTTAGACGCAAAATAACTTACTGTAAAAGGAGATCCTCCTGCATTCGTATAATAAAGTGCAGAATCATGATTAACATAATGTGTATCTAGCCCTGCTTCTTTCATTTGCTCAGGTGTAGCATCTTTTGTGAGTTTGTAAATCATCGTCGCAATCATTTCGAGGTGTGCGAATTCTTCCGTCCCTATATCCGTTAATAATCCCATTACTTTTTCAGGGATTGTATATCTTTGATTTAAATAACGTAGAGCAGCCGCTAATTCACCATCTGCTCCACCATATTGTTCTACTAAGTACTTTGCAAGGGTCGGATTACATGTACTGACTTTCACAGGATATTGCAATTTCTTTTCATAAATCCACATATTTTGCTCCTTCCTATACTTGCCATGGCCATGGCGAGCTATGCCAGCTCCACTTCGCATCAGAGTAGCTATTTCCAAACTGCTGAAGCGGGCCAAATCGTGATTCTAATTCATATTTAATTTGATTACGATGCTGTACATAAGAATTAAACTGAGCAATTGCATTTTGATCAGTTGGATGTGTATCTAAATATAATGTTAATTCTACTAATACAAAATCGGCAGCCTGCAAATCCTCTAAAATTTGATAATACTCTTCAGGTAAGGTATTACTCATTGATAAACTCACCTACTTCTTGTAAGGATTCTCATAATAATCATAAAAAGCGGGCCATAAAGTTCCTCTTTTTAATGCTTCCATAGCTGGATATTGTTCTAAATCTGGAGGCTGAAAACCAATATATAGATTAGGTGGTGTATAATAATATTTTTTTCCTATTGGAGGGCATGGATCAAACACACTATGATAAGGAACATATGACTTGACTCTCGTAAATTCCAGTTCATCCCCACTCATTTCTAACACCTCCTTATACAGCATAATGGTTATTACTTCTTAATTTATTAGTGAAATGATTAAAATATGAGTGAATGTATAAAATAACGTATTTCAATAATGAAAGTTACATGAATGACCCGTTAATGGTAGTCGTTTTCTCATTTTCTTACAAACTTCATTTATAATACCTTGAATATTCAGAACATTGCATCGGTAGATTATAAATATC
>NZ_JBALMO010000420.1:0-1689 GCF_036963345.1 Bacillus sp. JJ722 | reverse complement strand
ATTATTAATTATATAGCTTGGAAGTAGTACTCGTGTACACAAAAGGATGCTATTCACATTGGAATAACATCCTTTTTTTATTAATGAGTATCATGCAGGAATCTTTTAATTCTATAATAGTTCAGTCCATAAAGACATGATCCATAAATAATTATGCCTAATAGCGAGCAAATGATAATGATAATATAGGCATTTAGATAATTATCCATCATACTTTCAAACAGTAAAACAATAATAGTCATCGTCATAGCTGAAAGCAAATAGGTAAATAACCTGAACTTTGCTTTATTGAAATTAAATCCAACCTTCTTGTTAATTAGGAAAATATTAAACAGTAATGAACTTGAATAACCACAATAAGTTGCTATAATAAATCCTTCTTCATGGAAGAACATCGGTAAAATCATATTTAGTATTAATTTTATGAGGATGCCTATTAATAATCCTTGTATTAATTTTTTATGTTGATTAATCGCTTGAAGAATGGAAGAAGTGACACTATAGAAGGCAATTAATATGGCAGCAGGTGCATAAATCTTCAGTAAATGTCCTCCTAAATCTGGTGAGTTGCTTTCTCCAAATAAAACAAGGTATAAGGGATCGGCTAAAATAAAAATTCCTAGCGCCGCTGGGAAAATAAGCATGGTTAACAGTAAGAAAGATTGATTCATTTGATTTCGTAACATAGTGAAATCCTTTTGAATATATGATTTCGTTATAGTAGGTATAAGGGATACACTTAGTCCGGTCGTTATTGAAACAGGTATTAAAACAAGGATTTGTGCTAGTCCAACAACAGAGTTTACTATTTCTGCATCCACTTGTGAATACCCAAGATCCATTAGTATTTTATTGATTGTAAATGTATCTATATTTTGATAAATTGGCAAGCTAAGGCCCATAATAACGAAGGGAATCGAGTAAGTAATCATTTCTTTATAAATACTTCGAATCGAAATTTCGCTGTATGAACTTTCTCGATTAACTGGTCTGAAAAAGTAGTCTTTTTTTCTCCATATTCCAAATATAAGAATTCCAATTCCAAAAACAGCTCCAATAAAAGCACCAAATGTTCCTACTCCTACTGCTTTTGTAACGGATGAGTTTAATACTTTAATAGCAATGAATACTCCAATAAGTATAAAGAAAACTCTAGCTAATTGTTCAACAAATGTGCTAACAGCGGATGGTCCCATTAATTGATAACCTTGAAAGAATCCGCGTAGAAAGCTCATTGGAGGAATAATGAGTAAAGCAAAGCTTACCATTCTAATTACATATGTTACACTTTCAAATGAATTTCCATCACTACTATTATCAACTACCACGCTAGCAAGTGCAGGAGCAAGATTATAAAGAATAGTAAAAGCAGTAATCCCAGAAATCATCATTGCAATGATTCCATACTTGAAAATCTTCTGTACAATCTCTTCATTACCTAATTGATTATATTTCGATACCATTTTGGATATAGCCAAAGGAATACCCATTGTTGAGAGACTGATCATAATAGTATAGGGTCCATAAGCATATTTGTATAAAGCATATCCTGACGTGCCTACTAAATTAGTAAATGGAATGATATAAATAAAACCTAAAATTTTAGATAATAGCGATGCAGCCGATAGTAACATAGTACCTTTTAACAGTTTGTTTCCCATATAATTTCTCCATTTTATAATTAACATT
>NZ_JBALMO010000419.1:339-1543 GCF_036963345.1 Bacillus sp. JJ722 | reverse complement strand
CATTTTTTCATTATCAATAACTAGAACAGAACCAATTTTTCCTTCAGTGATTAGTTTTTGTAGCTCTGAAATACCTGCTAGTGCATTTTTGCGGAATGTTGAACCGCGTTCATCTTTAGAAGGGATAGAGCAGATAATACCTAAAGGTATTTTTCCATTAGGAAGGCTTCTATTTGAACGAACTTTTGATAGAAATGCAAGGGCAACTTTCAATGCTCCATTACCAGTTCCACCGCCTAGTGACACGGAAACCCAAACAAAATCAGCGTTCTGTACATCTTCATTAAGAGCTACTTTCTTGTACTCATCTTGATTTTCTTTAGCAATTTGAAAGCCAAGAGCAGCATTTTTGCTTGTACCTTCAATTTCATTATATTGTTTGCTTTTTGTTAAGATTCTTCGAGAATCAGGGATTAGTTTGTTATGTTCATCCATGTCAGTTTTAGATGAGTTTAGTATATATGTCGGCATGCCGAATCGAGACAGTTCAGCAGCAATGCGGCCTCCACCTTGTCCGAGACCAATAACAGTCATACTAAGGAAGCGATCTAGTTCTGTTTTTACTTCGTCTGAATTTACATGTTCGGATAGTAGTGCTTTTGTTGCTCCTACACGTTCTAAACTAAATTTCATATGTAATGCACCTCATTTTATATTTGGTTAGTTGCTTTGTTCCTGGCTTCTTTTTGTAAGTAGTTAACTAGCTGTAGTCCACGTGGAGTTAAAAAGTATGGTTTTTTTAGTCCATCCATTTTGACTTCAATGAATCCTTGGCTTTCTAGAATCAAAAATGCAGCTTCATGCTTTTTGCGTTGATTGGTATAGACGTTTAAACTTGTTTTTGTTAATCCACCATTCTTGTGATGCTTAACTACCTCACGAAAACAATCTATCGTGAAATCATCTAGTTTACTTCGAAGAAACTGTAATACTTCATTAGAATATGTAATGTCGTTAATGTCTCTATATTTTATTATAGGTTTTTGTGACTGAGTGTTAGGATCTTCATTCAAGAGTTTAAACCTCCTTTATTAAACAATCGTGCTTTTATTGTACCATTAAGGTACGTTATGGTGCAATAAAGCTGTACCGAATTGGTACAGTTAAATAAGTTGTTGACAAATAAGTGTTTGACCACTATTTCGGTGTGGATTTCTGAGCGAGAATTAGTTATTGTACCAATATGGAACAATTAATTATTGCT
>NZ_JBALMO010000419.1:0-326 GCF_036963345.1 Bacillus sp. JJ722 | reverse complement strand
TTTACTTTAAAAGTAAAATATTGGTTGTGGTATTTGCTGATTTATGCAATTGAGCACCCATATTAATTTTTCATGTTTTAAATTGGCTATGTTTTTAGCATAAAATAAACAAAAAAGAAGATAATTGTACCATATTGGTACGATTATCTATATGTTGATCTAGTTGTTTTATTTCATGAAATTCAATAAAAATTACTTAGCGAAATCTTTTACTGTACCAATTAGGTACTATAAGGTAATAGTGCGCTATGGAAAGACTGTATTTTGTATTTACTGGTATAAATATCTAAAAATAATTAACAATTAGTGATTCTTACAAATAATAT
>NZ_JBALMO010000418.1:0-1655 GCF_036963345.1 Bacillus sp. JJ722 | reverse complement strand
AATTTTATCTGCATTTCCAGAACCGGTATATGTACCTGTAAAATCAGCATTATTTACATGTATAGCATCCTGTGTTGCAGGATAAAGATAGCCTTTTTCACTGTACCCAGTTGGTTTCCAAGTAGTTTTTCCACTTTTATCAGTATTACTTAAGTTTTTACTCCAATTATATTTACTGCCTTTAAGAAGTGTAGGTTTAGGTGTTGACATAAGTAATTCATCAGTGTAATTAAAGATAGCTTCTTTATTCTGGATTTCTCCATCAATAGTATAAATGTCCAAACCATTTTCATCCTGCCATTGTTCTAAGTTAAATGTTTCACCTTCAACTGTGTGCTGCTCAGTGGATATTAATTTAGGATATTCACCATTGTTTTCCTCAGGTAATGTACTGGCACTAGCTTTATTGCTAATCGAGAATCCTGAAATTGAAGATGCAAGCAATATTACAGCTAATCCCTTAGTAAAACCTTTCTTTAAAGTTAAATTGTTCATAATAATTCCTCCTTGTTTTTTGTATTTATGAATTACTTTCTAATGCTGATTTAAAAGTTCTGTTTAAGTAATTCAATATGTTAGCCTTTTTTGGAACAGAAAGTTCTAAATCTTTAAGTATGTGTACAGCCGTATTCGTTGTCTGAATTTCAGATTCTTCGTTTTCTTGTCCAAAAAGAGGGAAACTACCATTAGTTAATTGAATGCCTTTTATGTAATTATTTATTTTTACTTTTTCTACAGGGAAAAGTTGTTTATTNNACAATTACATCTAGTGATTGTAAATCCATACTATTAAGTTTCAAAAAGTAAGGTCTAAGTTTTTCAATATAAGAGTTATACAGTGTACTTTCTATTCCTAGTTTTCCATTTAAATCATTATCTAACTTTTTTATTCTATACAGGTAACCACCGTAAGTGATAAAATCACTTGTTGGATTGACTTCAAATATCTCATTCAAAACTTTTTTTAACCATTCTGCACTATTGGATTCGATTTTATTTTGAAGACCCATTTGCCTATAAATATCTAGTGCAAGACAAGTAGATAAGACATAGGAATCTAAACTTTGATTGCTTGACTCCTCTATATTTGTTAAGTAGAAGCCTTTATCGTTATATAGTTTTTCTAATTCTTTTTGAATATTATCCTTATCTACGTTGAAATTTGAAAAATTACTAACTGATACATATAACCACAAATCAAAGATTGGACTCGGTCCATTAGTTAAATTATCTATTTGTACCTGTTTTAATTTTTCCGATACCATCATTAATTCTTTAGAAGGTATTTCTTCTAACAATCTTCTTCCTTCCATTGAGTAATAAAGACTATAAAAATCAATTTCTAAAGATGAATTAGTTGTTGTTTTTGTTGTTTCATTATTTAACGTTGAAGAAATCTTGTCACTTGAAGATTGTTTGCTCTTTGTTTCAACTAAAAAAAATGATAGCGTTGTTAAAAATATAATAATGAATAAGACTACAACAATTATTCGCTTTCTATTCATTTTGTTCTCCTTCTAATCAATCATGGATAAATTAATACACATCAACTTCTTTATCATTTTGATCATAAAATATTATGGAATAGTTTTTCTTTTGTTCACTCATTTCATAATCGAAAAATGTAATGACTCTTGTATTTTCATCAACTATTT
>NZ_JBALMO010000417.1:596-1917 GCF_036963345.1 Bacillus sp. JJ722 | reverse complement strand
CTTAGAAATAGTATGTTTTCATAAAAAGTTCACAAAGGTTTAATTAGAAACCAAAGATAAAAACCCTTATTTTCATGGACTTATTCACTTCTCTTCTAAAATTAAGTGAAATAAAAGTGAATAATATTTTTCGTATTTTTCTCAATTAAAAAGTTACAAATGATAATAATCCTAAAAAGTAGAGTACTTTCTTTTTGGGAGGGAAAGTTCATATAAATGGATCAACCTAATAGAATGAATACTATGACTATTTAAGAAGGAAATGAAAAATCCTGATTGATACAAAATGCATAATTTCAGTTATTAACCGTTCAAACAGAATTATATTTATTACTACTGGAAATAGAATCACTACAGATTTTAATAAGGTTTAATTAACATCTCCAAGATAAACAGGAGCTTTTTCTTTATTGAAATATTTAACAATATATTTTCTTATCTCTTTCGGATAAAGTCTGTATTGCAACAAATCATTTACATGTACCCATTTTATCCCTACTTGATGACTATCAGGGTTAATTGGATCAATTTGGTTACTTTCATTATATTTCAGTTCACAAATAAAATAGTATTCAACCTGATGAACATCATAATCAAACGGTGAGTATTCATGATTCTTCCCTATATACTCTCGTATGTGTAGGAGATTTCCAATCTCTATATGAAATCCAACCTCCTCGATACATTCTCTTTTTAAGGCATCATGAAGCGTTTCACCATGTTCTTGACCACCACCTGGACAAAGATAAAAGAAACCTTCTTTATCTTGATTTTTTGTAAGTAATACCTTATCACTATTTATTATAATTGCTTTTGCTGAATTTCTAATGTTCATTAGGCCCCTCCTAATCACCCTATTTTACATACATCAATTTCAATCAAATATTTATTAATGTAACCTGCAACCCTAGTTATTCCACCTGATATTTGAAGAAAATCTTAAACTATCACGAAGGAATTACAACAGCGTTACAAGCTCTCAGTCCCTATCGTCTATTCCCCCTTAATTATAGATTTTGATCATAATGAACTATCACTTTAATACTCCCCTTTATTTTTTTGATATAATAATTTATATACCATATTAAAAGGAGCTACCGATGAGAATTGATTTAGTACTAGTAATTATATTTATGCTAGGTATTTTGAGTTTTGGCGAAAGTCTATATAAATATTCCTTTCACGCAAAGAAGAAAGTGTTTATATATATCAGTATTTTGTGTTTATTTATTTCATTCTGTATATATTTTTTTGCTCGATTTTTGTCATTATAGTAAACTAAATCAACCTTGTTTCCCTTTATATTTACAAGCTGATTAAT
>NZ_JBALMO010000417.1:0-539 GCF_036963345.1 Bacillus sp. JJ722 | reverse complement strand
ACTTTCAGCATTTTTAACCATAATCATTACTGTTCCCCCAATAATATATGAATTATAGTAATCTATCTTTGACCATATTCACTTGTTCAATCATATCAATATTTCCTTCCCAGCATATAAAGACATGTCAAAAAGTCATTATTAAAATCTGACCAGTATAATATATTTTCATCACCCATAATACTCACATCTCGCCTTAATCTACTACATAAACTTCAACATAGCAATTATGCAAATGTTATTTAAAATCCATCAAGTGAAGGAGATCAACATCTTCTTTTAAAATACCTATTTCCTCGAATAATTCTCTATATACGTTTCTATTAAAATCCCTAAATTCAAAAATGAAAGGGACTTATTTGTCCAACAATAAACGCAACAAAAATTGAAGTAGCAACTGATATCGCCATTTCCCTTAATACTTAGCTGTTTTATAAAGACTTTAACAAATTTACGGTTAGCAATAGATTTTATGTTCAAATCAACCTACTTCTTTAGCTGCATAAAAAAAGACCACCAAAATGAACTGCACCCCAATT
>NZ_JBALMO010000416.1:723-2431 GCF_036963345.1 Bacillus sp. JJ722 | reverse complement strand
TCTGTCTAATCCTGCGCTTTCCCAAGAAATATTTCCAGCCTTTAATTATAAATGGGGGCTAAAATACTAATAAGGCATCGACTCAAAAGCTAGTCGGCGTATAATTTTCAACTTCAAGAAAGGAAATTGATAATATTTCTCTGTAAATCGCAAAGTATTCATACCATCGTAAATACTATTTGAAAGTTAGATATGTCCCACCTGCGTCTTACAAAAATGTAAGACACTTGTCATCTAATTAGATATGTAAAAATAATTATTTCCACTAAAATATATTTAAAATAATGAAATGGATTTAAAGGAGGAAATTATGAAGTTTGATCTTAAATCATTTCTAGCTGGTATGTTTCTTAGTTGGGTAATTACGATTTCAGTTGTACAGCTTTTTAATTAACATCGTAATTGTATGAATGCCTAACTTACATAGCTCTTAGAGATATCATTAACTATTTATTAGGTTCTTTAAGAGCTTCTTTATTTTAATGAACTAACTCTACTTTAGCCATTTTTTCATCTCCTAATGAAATTTCAATTTTATCATTTATGTAAAATTAGTTTTAAGAACTAAAAAAATTTAATGATACAAGTTCTTTGCCTATTCCACAAATACCCAAATAGCATAAATTATAAAAGATTGTAATACCCATTAAACTATTTAAAAGATAGGAGTGGTACTTTGTACAACCAACATATTAACTATCATCGACCCCAACAGCCAAGTCCACATTTAACACCACATTCAAACCTTGGACAACAAACGCTTAATATAATACACCCTGCTATAAGTCATGGGTTAAAAGAAGCACAACACCTGGGTTTTCAACATGCTTTAACAGAAGCAGTTGCTATCGGTTACCTAATGGGAAGAGGTTATGATTATCATACTGCTTGGAAAACTGTTGAATCATGGTGGAGACCACCAGGAACTCCATTGCCTACTCCGTATTAAAATCGCAACCAGCTCTTTGAATAAAAACCTCGTAATTATTCAAAGAGCTGGTTTCATAACTTATATCCAACAAAATTAGTACAATTCTAATTGATACCCTACTTTTATTGAGAATTATCTTTGACACACTTAAATGATCTCAAAGACATCGTAAAATGCCCCAATTAATTAATCCAGAAACCTTGATAATTCTATCTCCCCGAATAATCAAGTACACCTCAATAATAACCTTACCATATTGGATGAAATTCACTGCAATTAACGTTTAAATTCTCAATGAAAAGTATTTTATTTAGCTATAAATCTTGTAACCTTTTTAATTTGATCCATTCTAATAATAGGAGTTACACCTTGAATCCATTCTTCATTAAATTCTCCATGCCATTCTTTATCAGCATTGCGCAAATAATCAAAGTCAAAAATTTTCTGCCATGTTTCTTCTATTAAATAATCATCCTCATTTGCTAAATAATCATTCCATTCTTCTTCGTTATCAACTATCGGTGAATTATTTAGTATACAATGCCAAGAATCAAAATCTGACCATAAAATATCTTCGTCCTGTATATCAAGAGTTAACATGACACCCTTTGTTCCTTTTTTAAATAAACATTGTTCATTCCGACTGACGTTTCTTTTCCAAACCCAGACTGGATATGTTGAGCCATCATAATTAGGAAACTTTTCTTTCATCTGCTCCATCATCCATTTGTAATGATCTTTTAAGTACTTATCTGCAAATTTTTCACTACCTTGATA
>NZ_JBALMO010000416.1:362-687 GCF_036963345.1 Bacillus sp. JJ722 | reverse complement strand
GATAATAGCCGTTTTCTCTTATTTGTTTATAAACTTCAGGTCTTTGAACAGTATGTACAATCATGTTTTATAAAACTCCTTTAATTAGATTTTCCATATTATTCTACATACTCATTTATTTAATTTTAATAAATTAACATGAATAGATTTTCATTTCCTATACACAATATTGTAGTAGGAGGTGAAAAGCTTGAAGTATCTTACTGCTTTTTTACTAAAACTCGTATTTAGTTTTTTAATTTTGTATATGATTCTGGATTTATTTAATAACATGTCATTTAATGACGTCTTTATTATTTCAATAATTTTAGTCATTTTTTCATTC
>NZ_JBALMO010000416.1:0-348 GCF_036963345.1 Bacillus sp. JJ722 | reverse complement strand
TTTTTGGTGATTTATTACTCTTACCTAGAACAAACAACACAATCGCTACAATTAATGATTTTGGTTTATCATTAGCTATTATATGGATTTTGAGTACAAACTTAACATATGATATCAATGCATTTATCATGTCCCTTGTTGCTGCGGCGGTTATTGGTGTCTTTGAGTATTTCTTTCATAAATATCTCATCAAACAAATAACTCCCCCTCCTAAAGAGAGATTACATTATCAGACAGAAGCTTCGGAAGAATTTCATATAAACAAACCAAAGAACTATAGAAGTAAAAAGAAATAAGTCTTCAAGTACTTTCATAAGCCCATTTATGAAATTGAGTTTGTTTTATATC
>NZ_JBALMO010000415.1:838-1005 GCF_036963345.1 Bacillus sp. JJ722 | reverse complement strand
GAATATTTTACTATACATTTTATACCTAACAAACTCTTCTTAAATAGTTAATAAGTTTTATGGGAATCATAATTTTTTACTTTTCCCTTCTTTTAGCTAGTGTTAATTCAATTTTAGGCTACAAATAGCATCCCCAATAATTCAACTATTTACCGACTATTTTACAA
>NZ_JBALMO010000415.1:0-806 GCF_036963345.1 Bacillus sp. JJ722 | reverse complement strand
ATTACTATAACCCATTGACTGTTTTGGTCAATGTGTTTACATTAATATAAATTGACTCATTTAGTCAATATGTGTTTATAAGGAGGTGAGTAACGTGAATGAAAAGTTTAGAAATTTACCAAAAGAAAAACGAGATAGGATTTTGAATGGTGCAATTTCAGTTTTTGGAAACCATGAATACAAAAAGGCGACTACTGATGAAATTATTAAAAGTGCAGATATTTCAAAAGGATTGCTTTTTCACTACTTCGGTTCCAAGAAGAAGCTTTATTTGGCTTTATTTGATTACTGTGTCGAATATAGTGTAGATATAATGAATGCTTCTATAGATCATAATGAAACAGATTTCTTTGAGATACTTAGAATAACTACATTGAGCAAATTAAAAATTATGCAACAATACCCTGCTTTGTATGATTTTTTAATGCGTGCATACCATGAAAAAGCTCCTGAAGTAGCGACTGAGATTAATAGTGAAAGTAAGAAGCTACAACAAGAATTTATTGAAAATTTTTTTAAAAATGTGGATTACAGTAAATTTAAAGAACAAATCAACCTCGAAATGGTAATTAATACTATTTTGTGGGCTTCAAAAGGATTCGTTGAAGAACAGAATGAACTAGATAGAAGCAATCTAGAACATATCTTCAAGGAATTTGACGCCTATTTACAAATGTATCGTCAAGCTTTCTATAAGGAGGAGTATGTATGAAAAATGTAATTGAGATAAAAGGTTTAACCAAGCTTTATGGAAAAGAACGAGGAATTCAAGATATTCATCTAAATATAAAGAAAGGTGAAATTTT
>NZ_JBALMO010000414.1:0-1595 GCF_036963345.1 Bacillus sp. JJ722 | reverse complement strand
TATCAGATATGAGAACAGTAAAAATATCTTGAATTATTTTTCTGGAATAATGTTAGATGAATTACACCATTTTGGGTTGAAATCCATTACTGAAATAAAAATAATTGATAATTTCGATGTTATTTATAAGCAAGACGGAGAATATATTACATTTAATGAAATTGCAGAAGGTGAACAATTAAGAGCCAAAATTGCATTTTATCTTTCTCTTGTCCAATTGGATATTGTACATAACTTTGGTAGACACACTCGTTTTCTTATTATTGATAGTCCAAGTAAAGAAGAAGGGGATTCTCAATATTTAAAAGGATTATCTAAGACACTAAAAGATATTGATAAAAGATATGGTAATCAACTACAAATTATTATAGGAACGGCGGAGCGGAAATTGATGAATACAGTGAAGAACGAAAAAATATTTACGGAAGGAGTTTACGTTTTCTAATGAAGGATTGGAATGAGATTAAAGATTTTAAGAATTGGTCTATTATCGATAAATTCTTTTTCTTTGATAAGAAAAGTACGGATGTTTTGAATAAATTAGAGAAAAAAACAGCTCAAAGATTTTTAAGTGGTATCATTTTAAACATGAATGAGAATTCAAATATTAGAAAAAGAGCACTAGAAAGTTTTATGGATTTAGTTAAGTTACAAAAAATAAAGAAAAGAGTTGCACTTAATTTATTGTTAGATGATTGGATAGACACTAGAGATGTGTTCATAGAAGTAGTAAGATTAAAAAATTTGGCTTTATTTTATGGAAATGAAATAGAAGAAGCAGAGGAAATAGAAGAAGTTTATTATGATCTTATTGAACAAGAACAATATGAGATAAGATGTGAAAGTTTATTTCAATTAGGCTTGATTTATTTGTTTAAAGCAAATGTAATGAAGGAAAAAAGTGACTATTTGGTTTGTTTGACAAAAAGTCTACAATATTTCGAACGTTCTAATGAATTTGTAGAGAATAGAGTCGATGCAGAATTTTTTATAATTACAGTACAAACCTTAATTAATATTATTGAAGAAAAGGATTGGAATTTTGAGTATGCTATGAAAAAAACAGCCCAACTATTATGGCAACAACATATTTTTTCATTTGATGATACTATATCTGCAACTCAAGTAGGTCTTTATCGTACCTTTTATGCATTTAAAAAGATTAAAGTAGCTAATCCAAATGATTGGTTGGATTATAGGAAAGAGTTTAACGACTTGTGCTATTATTTTTATGAACTAAAAAATCAAAAAATTAAAAATGAATTATTAAACAGTATTTCAGCTAACTTGATAAGAAGGTCTGTTGAACCTATTTTTTCTATTAATTTTAATGCTGAAATATGCAGAATCAATAAAAGGTTAAATGAGGTAAATGATGAATCAAAAGAGTATGCATTTCTATCTTACTTAAAAAAGATTGCTTCTGATTCAAAGATTAAAGAAGATGCTGAAATCGATTTGGTTGTTAGTAAGTTATTAAAAACATTTCCTCACTTAGAAGAAATAAGAATTGAAAAAGAATTAAAAAAGATTGATGAGGTGCATAATATTCATAGTATAATGCACCTTTTTGAATTATTTTTGGAGTATTCATA
>NZ_JBALMO010000413.1:661-3938 GCF_036963345.1 Bacillus sp. JJ722 | reverse complement strand
AGAAACACACTTTACAAACGATAGAAAATGACATGATCAGCTCCAAAAAAAATCTGGACGTGTATCTAACTCAGTATTTCTTAATGAATAATATGGAGTTGAATGAAAAGTTGCTCATCGGAGAGAAAGGAAATATCTCAAGCCTTTTGAGTTCGCAAATTGGTGGTAAGGTTGAAATTTACGATTCATCTGGAACGAAAACAGAATCTTCACAAAAAATTAATAAGGAAGTTAGTGAAGATTTAAAAAAAGCGTTAAAGGGTGAGACAGCATATAGTATTAATCATTTAGAAAACAAAGTAATCGTAACTCTATCCTATCCAATTAAATCCTATGAAGAAATTGTGGGTTTTATTAGATACAGTAAGGATTATACGGAAATCTTTGATTATAATAATAGATTTAACAGTGTGATAAATTTATTCGCTGTCATTATTTTTATCTTCATATTTATTACTTCTTTTATTTTATCTAGACGTATTACAAAGCCTGTAAGGGAACTAATAAAAAGCTCGGAACAATTATCCGTTGGTAATTATGAAATTGATATACGAATTAAATCAAGAGATGAAATGGGAGAATTGGCAGAACGATTTACTAAAATGGCAGAGAGAATAAAAGAGCAAATCGATATGATCGAAAAGGATAGGGATACATTAAAACAGGTACAAGCACAAAATAAGGCTTTTTTTGATAATGTTACTCATGAATTAAAAACACCATTGACCACTATTCTAGGATATTCTCAGGTGTTAAAAGACAATGGTTTTACAGATAAAGCTTTTTTTGATAAAGGAACATCTTATATTATTAGTGAGAGTAAGAGGCTGAATGACTTAGTTATAGGCATATTAGAACTCTCGAAATCTACCTCAATTGAATATAAATATTTTTTTGAGAATGTGAATCTATCCGAATTGATTAAATCCACAGCTAATGAGATGGAAATAAAAGCGAAAAGATATAATATCACGATTTTATGTGAAGTTCAAAACAATCTTAAGCAAATAGGGGACAAAAGTAAGCTTAAAGAAGTACTGATTAATTTAATCGATAATGCAATAAAGTACAGTAGGGTTAACTCTAGTGTGCGTGTCCATGCATATAAAGAAGGGACAAAGATCCTAATTAAAGTTAAGGATGAAGGAGAAGGAATTGAAGAAGAATGTTTAGAGCGATTATTTGAACCTTTTTATAGAGCACCTCGAAGAACGGTTGGAGAGAAAGGTAGTTCAGGATTAGGGTTGGCTATTGTCAAAAGCATTATTGAAGGTCATGGAGGTAGTATTCAAATAAAGAGTGAAATCTCTAAGGGTACAGAAGTAATTGTAGAGTTGGAAGGATCTGATTGCGATTAATGGTTTTATAAAAAAATATAGAAGTTTTTTTATTTTTATCGGATTATTACTATTTTTTATGTTTGGGTTTAATATCCTGAGTGATGTTTTAGAAACTAGTAATAAAACAGGAAAGCTCATTGTACTAAGTGATGCTTTGTTCGAAAAAGACGCTCCTGATGAAGATCAATTTAATCTAGAAGTGAAAAATGTGAAAAAACTAATTACATCTTATCCTATTTGGAATCTAGATATTATCGATAATAATCATCTTGTTTATACTACATTGAATCCAGCTAATATAGGTGTAACAAAAGTGAACACGATTAATATAAACGATCAAACCACCTTTGGAATTGATGAAAATAATACTGCTAAGGGATTAGTTGTTTCTTCTGATGGTACACAGCTTCTATACTCTGTAGTTAATAGTAAGAATAGTTCTAGTGTCGTTTTTCTATATGATTTGGAAAACAAAAAAGTCAAAGCAGAATATACAGGCACTGCCCTGCAATTTTTACCGGAAAAAGATGCTTTTTTGGGTTTTGATGAAAATCAATTGTTTGTTCAGAATTTGAACACTCAAAGCAGGAAAATAATCTCCTCAGTGAATTTAAAATATAAAACGATGATTGGTAAAATAAAGGTGAGTAGCTTTAATACATCTTTGGCACATGATAGAGCGTTTATTGTGGAATTCGACCAAAATAAATCATTTATTAACATGATTAACCTGAAAAAGGACAGAATGGAGAAGGTTGTAGAAGCCGACATCATTCAGGATTTTACGGTGTTTAATGAAAGTAGTTTATTAATACAAGGTGTAGTAAATGGACAAGAAGGTCTTTTTTCATATAGTCTCAATGATAAAAAATTTAAATTGATAGTGGAAGGGCAAATAAACACATTTAACATCACTGCCGACGGCCGGTTAGCATACTCTTTGATGAAAAATGATGGAGTTAGTGAATTATACGTTGCGTATTACCATGACGATGAAATTCAGCATATGAAGCAGGTATATATGGAGTCTAATAATGTGATTTTCTTGAAATGGAATAAGTATGGTAATATGTTATTTTATGCAAGTGGTGGTGGCGAAGGAACTAACATCATAAGGTTCACTTTTTGACGTTGAAGAATGAAAACTGAAATCTCAAAAAGACATTGCTTCGTCTAGGAAACAACGAAAACAAAAGCAATCCTGATTAAAGAAAAACACAGATAATAGTTGATAAGATTAAGTTGGAGACGAAGAACAACGGATTTATTATGTTCTTAGTAATGAACTAGAAAAAGTAATCTGAAGAGCATAAAATAGATACAAAATGGTTGCTTCTATCAGGCTTGCAGGTATTATCTCGAACATCTAAATGTATGGTATTGCATCCTTACCAAGTCGGTTTTATTGCCTTTACGTAGAACGGCGAGATCATTCTTAACAAAATTTATATCAGTAAGCAACATTTCTGTAATAAATGAATCGATTATTGATGTGAAGTCATCTTTTTGTTGAAGTTCTTATTGGACAAACGGAGCAGCGCGACAAGTTTTGTCATAAGCACTACGGTGCGAAAGACGAGGAATTTCTACAGAAATTCTAACTTTATAACCGAGGATAGGAATGATAAAACCATGTATTTTGAAACTATCCCATTGATACTCCTGCATGCGTCATAATGGACAGATTATGGGGTATGAAGTTCATGTGAAGTCGGCAGAACAAAGGCTAAAGCCATTCCTTGCGGGCAAAGGTATGCCAATGGATATGCCGGATGGCTGAAAAACTAAATAAGGTGAGAATTTTCTTATACAAAGAACAGACGAACTTCCGAACGTACGGGTCTAGAGTTTAGAACAATAGGAAACTATTGTACCATCCTCACGATGGTGTGAGTGATGTGGAGTAAAAATTCAAACTTTATTATAAAGCTACATTC
>NZ_JBALMO010000413.1:0-621 GCF_036963345.1 Bacillus sp. JJ722 | reverse complement strand
AAATAAAGATTGATCATTTAAAATAAAGTTTGATTAAAAATTCAGTATTGTTGGATTTTTTGTTCCACAATTGTTCCAGATTGTTGAAGAATGGATTGTTCCCATATTATAAACAGGGTTATAAGCAACAGTTGCTACATGGTGTATTTATAGTGAAAATTATAAAAAAGATAATAAATTTATAACTTGTATAAATTAAATTATTTAAGAGGATAGTATTTAGAAAATAAATACGAACGTTAGTTCTTTTTTGTTTTTATTAGTCAGAAATATGTATTATAATAATTATAACTAACGAATTTTCAAATTTAGGTGGTGTTTTGTGTATTGAGAAATGAAGACAATTTTAAAATTTTATCTATAGGCGGGGGTGGTATAAAAGGTTTGTATTCTGCGGTGATCTTAGCAGATTTTGAAGAAAAATATGGGAAGTTGAGTAAGCATTTTGACTTAATTTGTGGTACTTCAACAGGTGGAATTATTGCTCTAGCAATAGCAGCAGGAATTCCAGCAAAACAAATTGTTAATTTTTACGATGAATATGGGCCTGAAATATTTCCCTATAAAGCAAAATCATTTAGACTTTGGTGCACGAAATCTACACTTATCAATATCTCTTAA
>NZ_JBALMO010000412.1:0-1200 GCF_036963345.1 Bacillus sp. JJ722 | reverse complement strand
CTTATACATTAATAAAATACCTGTCTTCTTATCAACATATAATTCAAAGTTTGTTGCACCGAGTTTTGTTGCATAATAATCATTTAATTGTCCTTTAAGAACAGTCGAATTTCTTTTGCTTACAACATAATTATTAGATATGTTCCAATTGTTATAATCTTCTAAAAACACAGTCGCTATTTCTTGTGGGAATATAGATTCAGATGCACGACCAGTCATAATACTTTCAGAACGATAATTGTAAGATTTTTCTCCATTTGGACCTGTGTAATATCTCTCTTTAATATCTTGTGTATAATGGTCTTTTTTAATTTTCGGCTCTGAGCTTTCTTTATTAGTTAAAGTATCAGACTCAACTGTTACCTTTGCATTCTTTTTAATATCTTTTATAGGAGTAGTTTTATTTTTACTCTTTGTTTTCTTTTTAAAAGACGAAACAGTTAATTCATTATTCTCAAAATCGACTTGTTGTATTGGATTTTGGTTATCGAATACTTTTACAGAGGCACTTGGATTATCAGTTACATCAACAATATAATCAATTGTAGATTGAGTGTTGTCTTTGTAATTTTTTATAGTAAAGGATCCTTGAGCTGTATTATAGAAATCAATAGCATTCATCATTTTATAATGTATCTCTTCTTTATCAGATAGTGTTATATTTGAAGCAGCAACCTTTACTTCTTTTGTGTTATCAAAAAAGTTAATACCACCATAAATAATTCCCACACTTAATAATGCAGCAGCCCCTATTGCTACTTTTTTTCGTTTCATCACAAACAACCTCCTAGTATTGTCTTATTGCATCAGCGCCAGTTTTTTCATTATTGATTGCGTAATTAGTCGAGACATAAATGGTATTATACGGAAATATCGCAGCCGAATCATTGTATTTACCTACATAAGACCATCCTGCTGGAGCCATTCTTTGATTAATACTTTTAATGATTGAATCTCCACCATTTTGATTATTATATGCGTGATAAGTTGCGTACTTATTAGTGAAACCAGCATTATTTAAATACACATGTAATTCTGGATTATTTTCACAAAAACCATGTCTCCAAAAATAACGGGAATTTGTGTCTTGATCTGCTGACGTTCTATGAGTCTCACCATAAGAATTAGAATTAGTGTTCAGTATTCAACTACCATTTGTAATCAATTATAAAAATTAACAACTTCTATAATATATACCTA
>NZ_JBALMO010000411.1:0-4481 GCF_036963345.1 Bacillus sp. JJ722 | reverse complement strand
TATCTACACTAATGTAGAAGTGGCTTTCATCTGCAGTAAATGTGTCAATATAAGTATTATTTTTTGTGAATTGTGGTAATTTAATTCTTACGTCTTTTTTTGTTGCTAAATCTACTGTTAGTAGTTCGAATTCTTGTTGATTTGATAACATCATATATAATTTATTTCCATCTACAATAATTCTACTAATCTCTGTATAATCACCCGATAATGCCACGTCAATATTCATTACTTCTTTTAATTGAAGGTTATTTGGCATGATTTGATACAATTTGAATAATGATTTCCCTGAACCAGATGACATATTTTGTAACACAACACCGTAATACATAACATCGTTATATTCAAAAAGTGTTTCGTGACTAATTTGTTGATCCGTTGTAATACCACTAACTGGTATCTCTTCTTTCTGAAGTTCTTTAGTCTTTTTATCTTTTCTAGCAATTGTTACATATGCATCATTCGATCCGTATGGAAAACTAGAGTTAAATGAAGCAATCATTTTAAACTTATTATTTTCATAATCTACTGCGTAATTCATTCCACGATACATCTCTTTATTATTTAATACTTTTTCACCAACGCCGTGAAATTGATCATACTTTGTATTTTCAAATCGAACTTGATCCTTTGTTAGTATTACTTCTTCAAATTTATTATCTCCCACTTTAATAATATTACTTAATTCTATAGTTCCTAAAGCATCACGATTTCCTTTTTGATCTTCTAATATAAATTTTCTATCTACTGGTGCTTTATTAAACTCTGCAACGCCAATTAACGTTCCAATTGATAAAGCACTTATTAATGAAAAGGTTATAATTCTAGTAAATTTCATAATTACTCTCCTATATCGAAACTTTTTTCTTTAATAAGTAATAACTAATTGCAGTACTAATAGTGAGAACAGTGATTGTAAATGCCCAGTTAACTAAAGTTCGCTCAGATGTGTATAAATCTAACGTATTTAGATAGAAGAACAAGACAACTGTGCTAACCATATAAATAAAGCCACCAACCATCCCCCAAATTCGCTTTGAACGATCCCATAGAACAAATACTGATAGAATAGCAAACATCATCACCAGAAAAGAAAGATTAAATAGTAATGCTTCACCACTAACAGGAATAATAAAAGGTAATACTTTCGAATGAAGTATAAAGTTTTGAACAAGATTATCTGCAATAATCTCTTTTGGTAAGATAAACTTCAGAACTAAACTGCTTACGAATATGTTAAATAAAACAATTCCGTAGTATGCGATGAAAACAAACATAAATACGACTAATTTACTGAAGAAAATACGGAATCGACTTCCTTTAATACTTAGTAACGTATAAATTCGCTTTGATGCCCCAAACCATTCTTTATACCATAAGTAAAAGCCAAAAAGTATTAACCCAAGCCCAACAAAAATCAATACTATTAAAGGATATGGATTTTGATCAATGATGGATGTCAAACTGATTTTATCAGCACTTTTTATAAATTCCTCCATCGAAACGCCCATTTCAGTAGCTCCTCTAACTAATTCTTCCTTTGTGTCATATGTAACTTTCAAGAACATCCCTTGAAAACCAATAATTGCGATCGCATACATCCCTAATAAAAATGGAATAATTTTTCGTAAATCGATTTCAACAAACGTTAAGAATTTCATATAAATACTCCTTTATCCTCTATAAATCTTTCTCATCTTTTCTACTACTGTTAATCCTTCTGCTATTGCCTCTTGCTTTGTAAATTTACAGAGTACTTTTCCTTCCTCAAGCAAGATAATATCATCCGCAATTCCTTCAATTTCATCGATTTCATGAGTTGTAATTACAATAGTTTGATCTACTATCATAAATTCTGATTTTAAGGATTCGATAAACTCTTCTCTTGAGAATAAGTCTAGTCCACTAAATGGCTCATCCATTAATACATAAGGAGCATTTTGACTAAGTCCCATGATTATTGTAAAACGAGCTAAATTACCTTTTGATAATTCTTTCAATGCTTTTTCTTTCGGTAAACTAAAGAATTCGACCATACGATTTGCTTTTTCGGAATCAAACGTATCGTAATAAATTTCTGCAAATCGCAAGTTTTCTTCTACCGTCCAGCTGATTTCGTGAGTGGGAGTGTCAGCAAGAAAAGCAATCTTATCAATATTCTTTTCACTTACTCGCTCGCCCTCTATCAATATTTCACCTTTGCTAATTGGAACTAATCGCATAATTGATTTCATGGTTGTGCTTTTTCCAACTCCATTTAATCCAAGTAAACAGCTGATTTTACCCTTTTCAAAAGTAATACTTACATCATCTAAAATCACTTTCTTTCCATACTTTTTAGTCACATTACGTAACTCAATCATATTATCCGCTCCATTCATTATCTCTTTCTCAATTGTAAGAATAACGAAAAAATCTTAATATTAGGCGACTGAAATTCTTAAGATATTCTTAAATTAAAATAAAAAACATTCCCGTTCTACTTTGGGAATGTTTTAATTTTCTTAGAAAATAACTGCCTTTCGATTAGTCCATCGACTTCTGTACAAACGTTTTTGCCTTCTTTTTTTCTTCTTCTATTAATGTACGACGTAAAATTTTACCAACGGTAGTTTTCGGTAATTCCTTTCTAAATTCAATAATTTTCGGTACTTTATAGCGGGCTAACTTTTTATTACACCATTGAATTAGTTCAGCTTCCGTTATATTATTCTCATTTGTAACAACTATTGCTTTCACTGTTTCACCCCGATAGTCATCCGGAATTCCAAAGACGCAAGCTTCCATAATTGAAGGATGTTGATAAAGCACTTCTTCAATTTCCTGGGGATAAATATTATATCCACTTGCAATGATCATATCTTTTTTTCGTCCAACTATAAAAAAATATCCATCATCATCCATAGTGGCCAAATCACCTGTAAATAACCAGCCATCCCTTAGTGCAAATGCTGTTTCTTCTTTATTCTTCCAGTAGCCTTTCATTACTGATGGACCTTTAATAATCAATTCACCTGTTTGTCCATTAGGCAATTCATTTCTACCGGTCTCTACATCAACTATTTTGGCATCTGTTTTAGGAATAGGAATCCCAATTGAACCGAGTTTATGAATACCATCTCTAGGTATTTGATGAGTAATTAACCCTTCCGAAAGACCAAAAACTTCTATTATATTGTTTCCAGTCTTCTCTTTAACTCTTTCAACTACTTCTTTCGGTAATGGCGCTGTCCCACTTGTACAAAATTTAAAACTATTAAAGTCATCACTTTTTAAATCAGGATGACGAAGTAAAGCAATATACAATGTTGGCAAACCTGGAAAAAAGGTGGGACGGAACTTCCTAATTAATTGTAATGCTTGGTCAATTTGAAATCTACGTACGCAAATGTAAGTGCTAGCAGTTAGAAAGCTTCTGTTCATACTTACAATTCCTGAGATGTGGAATAATGGGGTAATTCCTAGTAACCTTTCACCTGGTATATCAAGGAGGTGTGCATATAAAGAAGTAGAATGATAGACATTGCTGATTAAATTATAATGAGTTAACATAACACCTTTCGAACGTCCTGTTGTACCACCAGTATATTGAAGCAATGCGATATCTTCCATCGGATCTATTATTACTTCAGGCAGCTCTATATTTTGTTCTGCAATCCATTGATATAAGTTATTTTCATTCTCAGTATTATCTGTCTGAATGAAGATAATCTCATTTACTAAATTAGTCTTCTCTAATTTACTACGCTGTCTTTCTTCGCTCACCATCCATTTTACTTCTGAATCATGAAGGATATGAGATAATTCGGGAGCTGTATACATCGGATTTACCTGGACAACAATTCCCCCAAGTCTTTGGGTAGCTAAGAATGCAATAATATACTCTACACTATTTGGTAGCATAATCGCTAATCTATTTCCTTTCTTAAAACCTCTAAGATGTAAACTGGAGGCAAAGTAATCTATTGCATCTTTAAGTCGAGAATATGTGAAGCTTCTATCACCATCGATGATTGCTTCGCTTGACGGATATTCTGTACAAGTATTATGAATTAACTCATATATTGAAATTAAAGGTACATCCATTGCTGGCTTAGCTTCTTCTGGATAAAAAGGAACCCATGGTCTTTTCACATTTTTCGCCTCACTTTTTTCTTTCGATTACTCAAAATCAAAAATAAAATAGAGTACATAAAAAGATTTGCATTTGGAATTGTTTTTCAAAAAATCAAAAAGTTGATAACGCCCTCCATTCCAATCTAATTTTTACTTAACACCTTTATTCAAGATGCAATTTTCATACCAAATGAAATAATTATATTAATGACTTTTTGAAAGGTTTACTATTGAATTATATAAAAGATTAAGAGCCAACCAAAAATACACATGTCTTATTCAAAAGACATGTGTATTCATATTAATACAAATCAACAACATTAAGAAAATATTTCATTATAAATTTCATGTCGTCTATCTAATAG
>NZ_JBALMO010000410.1:356-2042 GCF_036963345.1 Bacillus sp. JJ722 | reverse complement strand
TTCGAAATGTTCTCAGTAAAAAAGGTAATTGAAAAGGTAAAAATCTTTCCCTACTAAAAAAGGGAAAGATGATGAAAATTATTTTTTAATATAATGAAGCATAGCAAGTTGACCTAATTTTTCTACCTTGGTTAATGTGTATTTTAGAGTAATATCATCTCCGTTATAAAGGGAGATTCCTTTCCCTAAAATAACAGGTGCAATGGCTAGCTGGAATTCATCAATTAAATTTTCTTTAAAAAATTCACGAGCTAAGTTTCCTCCACCAATTAACCATATATCTTTACCAGACTTTTGTTTTATATTTCTAATGAAGGTTTTGACATCTTCATCAATAAATGAAGCATATTCATCTGATCCACTAACAGATTTAGAAAATACATAATTTTTATAATCACTATATGGATAATCCATATCAAATCCACGAATGACATCATAAGTTCCTTTTCCCATAACAACAGTGTCAATTCTTTCAAGGAGTGAATTGTAGCCAGAATCTCCTTCTGCTTCTGTTGATTCTAACCATTCTAATGTACCATCATCATTTGCAATATAGCCATCAATTGAAGTACCAATGTATAAAATAATGTTACGCTGTTTTTTCATATAAATCTCCATTCCTTTTTTTAAGATGATAGAATTAGTATACGACAAAACTTGTCATTATTTAAAAAGGACGAATACACGTCAAAACCTTCTACCGCATTGACTGATAGAAGGTTACTAAAAGTATTTAAACAGATTTAGTTTTTTATGAAATACCTACAAAAATTGATTATAAAGGCTATTTCATTAAGTAGAAGTGACACTTCATTAATTTAGTGAAGAATAGTTCTTTTAAAATTGAATAACTTTATTGTCTTTTTACAATTTTCTCGGTATTGTAAGTAAGAAATTAACTTTTTCTTCAAAATTCCAGTCAGTGGTCGGTGTATTCTATAATAAATTATAGCCTAACCTTAACCTCCGTACCGTCCTTAGCTTTGACATCTACTAGCACGATCCCTTTATAATTTTTCAGTTCCTTGACGATAGGCTTTAGCGTTTTTTTGTCTATTAGTGGAAAGGTAAAGTCCAGTTTTTTCTTTTCGAAGTACTCTTTTGTCCATTTGTTTAGATTTTGCTGAAAAAGTTTTGAAGCCAAAATGGAAATAACAACGTTTAAAATAGCATATGGAATTGGAAAGTTAAAATGAACGTCTTTTGCTTTCACTTTTACGTGCATCATAAGCAATTCACTATTCAATGAAGACCGAAACGGTATCCCCGTTTGCCGATTTAATATCAATAATTTGTCCATCTAATTCGTTTTCGACTGCTTCCACAATAAGGTTGATGTCTATATCTTTCACGTATTTTTCCGATTGAGGAATACTCGCTGCGATGCTGTGCCCAGCCATTAATACTACCTTGACCAGTTTTATAGGTAAATTAACTGTGACGTTATCATTTTCGGCTGACACAACACGAACTTTTAATGTTTTATCTAAGTAGTTACTCGTTTTTTCAACAAGCTGATTACCTGTTTCTTCTTTCTCTTTTAATACTGCAATCAGTTCTGATGCCTTATCTGCATCAATCTTCCCTTCTTGAACCATTGTTAATACTCTTGTAATTTCCTCTTTCATGATAAATTCCTCCCTATTCCTCTTTTAAGAGTTTAATGGCTTCTTCTGGTGTAATTTC
>NZ_JBALMO010000410.1:0-166 GCF_036963345.1 Bacillus sp. JJ722 | reverse complement strand
GCTTAGATAATTCAAATTCATTTTCAATCGTAGTGTGACAATGAGAGCACTGCAACTTTGTAATTTTCAATGTTTTACTGCAGACAGGACAATTTGTAATTACTTTATAAGCCATAATGAAATTCCTTTCTTTTAATTAATTCGATTATAACAAGAAATTAAAAAT
>NZ_JBALMO010000409.1:0-1536 GCF_036963345.1 Bacillus sp. JJ722 | reverse complement strand
CACTTAAAATACCCATAAATACACTCCTTGTTTCGTTACTTGTTGAAGATTTTCTAAAAACCTAACAAATGTTATTATGTGTGCATTTTCAAAAAATATAAGTATTAATTTAAAAAGATTTGATTGAAGTTTACATAGAAAGAAATGTTCTAGTAAGTACGAAGGTATAAAACAAAGATTTTATATGTTGTATCAAGGCTACGTTAGAGGTATGGTGGGGGGCGAGTTTAAACTATTTTCTTATTAGGTATATCAGAATGAGGGGGAAGCACATCTGTAGACCGACTCTTGATATAAACTTAGAACGAAACAACTAAAAAAGTAACAATCTCACTTATGCTTTAAGGGAGGATTGTTACTTTTCCTTTATGTTTGAAATTCCGTTACCTTTTCGTTACTTTTTAGAGTAATGTATTACTAAATAATTTTTGAATGAGTTCAAAATTGTTGATACATAGGGCTTTGTGAGAATGGAGCATAGGGGGATCGAACCCCTGACCTCAACACTGCCAGTGTTGCGCGCTCCCAGCTGCGCTAATGCCCCGAAATATAATTTATATATATTTTTATCCAATATTCAGGTAATTGTCAACTGAAAAATGGAGTTTATAAGCTTTCAATCTCAACAGTTTGGATTCCTTCTATATTAGAAACAGCTGTGTACACATCAACAGTTCTGCGCTGGTAGTGAATGGTGGTTTTTAATTGAATGAAATGAGCTGTTTCCATATCTTTGATGCGGATGTTTTTTATGGAGATTCCTTCTTTTTGGATTTGGTGAATGATATGTCCGATTTCCTGCTTGTCAAAGACAGATAATTGAAGAAGCACTTCTTTTTGCCTCAATTGCTTTGGTCCAATAACACTCATAATAAGAGGAATGATTTCAACACTTATTATGATAAGAAAAACGCCTGCGATTGCTTCTATATAAAACCCTGCACCAACGGCTATTCCTAGTCCAGCTGCTCCCCAAATCATTGCAGCTGTAGTTAATCCAGAAATGCTATCATTTTCTTTTCGTAAAATCACACCAGCTCCGAGAAAACCGATTCCGGAAATGATTTGGGCTGCTAATCGTAGTGGATCCATTGTGATGTTAACATGATCACTACTTGGAAATAGATAAGCTGATTTTATTGAAACAATTGTTAATAAACAACTGACTATAGAAATAACAAGACTTGTTTTTAAACCGACAGGCTTCCTTCGCATCTCGCGTTCAATGCCGATAATTAATCCTAAAATGGCCGTAATGCCAAGTTTTAAAAAAATATCTAGTCGCGTGTGAAAATCAATAATACTAGTGAAAATATCCATATTTCATCCCCCTTAATTTTGATGTTACTGTATAAAGGTGTGAAGGGAATCTTTAAGTATATATTATATGTGAAAGTATAAGGAGTAGTATCAGAGAATTATAGAAGTCATTATTTTGTGTGTTTTTTTTCTTGATTTCAGTAATGAAATTATTCATATTGTCTGGTTTTGAAAGTGGTTTATTTTAATAAGCAGTAAAACAATTCTATATTGATT
>NZ_JBALMO010000408.1:0-2754 GCF_036963345.1 Bacillus sp. JJ722 | reverse complement strand
GTATATAAATTAGAACTTACATAAAAGGAGATCAAGCATCATGAAAAAATTATTTAACTCTGCTTTCGTTTATTTAGTTATTGCGCTATTCAGTGGTGTTCTATTTAGAGAATTGACCAAAATATTAGGTGTAACTGATACCACAGCATTAGGAAAAGTTCACGGTCACTTAATGTCCCTTGGATTTATGATGTTTTTAATATTTCTTGTAGTCGAAAAGTGCTTTAAACTATCAGAATCCAAAAATTTTAATCTATTTTTCATTTTTTATCATATAGGACTAGCCATCACAGTTACGATGATGTTTATTCGAGGAATTACAACTGTCCTTGAAATTGATGGAAGTCTTGAACTTTCTAAAGGTTTAGATGCTGCCATTTCAGGTATTTCTGGACTTGGGCATATTATCCTAACAGTTGGCCTAGTACTCTTCATGTTAATTTTGAAAAAACAAATCGAAACTCGAAAAGCATAATAAAAAGCGCTATGTTATGAAAGAACTCTATTCATACATAGCGCTTTTTTTATTTTAAAATACTAACAGTCACCTTGAAAAACGTAAGGAGATGAGGAATTTAATAAGCTTTCTATTCCGCCTGGATGGTATGGCATTAAATTATTAGCAGTATCTACATCCACCCATTTTATTTCGGCGATTTCATTCTTGTCTTCAATTTTAATTTCTCCATCAATAGCTTTTGCTTCAAATGTAATCATTAAACCATGATGTCCCTTTCTTGAAAAAAACGCTTCATTAACGGCAATAATACTTCCTACTTCAATTACTAAACCTGTTTCTTCTTTTGTTTCGCGAATAACTGCCTGTTCTAAGGTTTCTCCTATTTCAACCGCTCCTCCCGGTAGGGACCAAGTTGAATGCTGATTATTAACCATTAATACCTTTTTGGTTATTTCATCAAAAATAAATGCATATACAACATCTACTCTTTTCATATATAACACCTCTTGCTTTTAGACTAATAAATATATTAAGACTATTACTACTTCAACTAAACCTAATTATAAATGATCAACTTTATTCAAAACCAATAACAAAAACAAGGCACTATAAAAGCTTAAAACCATTACAGATAAATTTGTATCATTTAATAAAGTGTATTCTATTGCTTTATGAGTTTGTACATCGTGTTTTTCTAATTCTTTAAGGAGTGAGAATTCTAATTTTCTCTTTTCATGATGTTTCATGTCTGATAGGCGTAAAAAGTATTTGTTTTGTCGGACCGTAACTATATATTTTTTATCTGGTGAGTATCCTTTTTCAATTTTCTTTACAAATGAATAATCTTTAAGAATGGATACATTACTTATTACATCGTCAATTAATAAAGTCAATACTCTTCATCTCTCTTTCGATAATTCAGAAGATAAAAAATACTATATAAATAGAAAGCTGTCAAATTATCTTCTAGAATAAAATTTAAACGGGTCATTAACTAGAATAACTCCAATCAATAACCCATTTTTACTGTCCCGGCTAAGCCTTAAATCCGCTTCTTTTCAAATAGTTAAAGAAATTATTGATTACTTGCTTTTACCGCTTCCTCTAATATATTAACTTTCCATGAAACAATAGTTGTACTATCTTTAACATTGTTTTCTTTAATTGTTAACAACAATGTTTGAACACCTTGGATTTGCTTGGAATTAGTCATCACCTTAAATATTTCACTTGCATCTTTAAAAGGGTCATTTGGACATTCAATTAAACCGTCAGTAGTCAGCAAAAGATGATTGATCCCTTGTCTTAATTCCCTAGTTCCACTACTATAGCAAGGTATTTTACTATCAAATGTGTTAACTTGTCCAATCCACTCGTAGAATTGTCTTTGATTAAGTTGGTATTGTCCTAATATTGTTAATTCCGGATGAAACAAATAAAGAACACAATCACCAACTGAAAACCACCAAACATACTTCTCTTTTCTAACAACAATTAAACAAGATGTTTCACCTTTAACTTGTCGACAAAAACTAATGAACTCATCGCTTAGAAAAAGACTTAATGTATACTCTTCTAGTTGTTTAAACAATTTAAAATGAATAGTTTTTGATAAAAGGTACTCTAATTCAGTTTTGTTTTGATTGAAAAGATCTATAATTATTTCAGCACTTTCAGCAGTCTGGTGAACATCTAAAATAATTACAAATTCCCAATTAGCAATTTCATCGAACCATACTAGACAACCATCTTCATTCTTATTCTGTCCTGCTTCGGAGTTACCGCCATATCGTCCAACGACAAGATGAGCGAGCAAATAACTACTTGGCTTATCAATAAACGCTTCTTGACTTCCAACCCAACTAAAATCTCCCACAGCAAGCCTCTCCTTGTTTTTTTATAAAAATTATAATATACACACATTTGCATTAGTACTTACCACTATGTGTTATGTACTTTAAGCTAAATATTTAAAATTAACTATTTTTATATAAATTAATAAATATTTTAAAATTTGTTAATAATTTCGTAAAATTTACATTATAAGATATATAGGAAGTTCAATCTTTGACCTTCTTCACAAAGTCTCCTGTATGAAACCAGTCTATCGAGGCTGGTTTCATACCTAAATGAATTTTAAAGGTTGTTTTAACGACCCCCGACAACTTCGTAGGCTCCTTTATTATGTAATACACTTAACTCTTTTCATATACAAAAAGATCAATTGAGATTATAAAACGATGTGCTTGTATTTATGTGATTTTTCGATTAGCTCATTCTTTAATGGCCTTTTT
>NZ_JBALMO010000407.1:0-3205 GCF_036963345.1 Bacillus sp. JJ722 | reverse complement strand
AAAAAACACGTTAAAATGCAGTCCAACCATTAAATAAGTTATTTGTAAAGAATGATGATATTTGTGTCATCATATCAAAATAAAGCATTACAGCCATCACAATCATGAGATAACCACCGCTTTTAAGAATTTTAACATTATGTTTCTTAATCCATTGCATTTTCCCTATAAAGAAAGAAAGAATAAAGAAAGGTATCGCAAACCCTAGTATATAAGCAATCATATATATAATGGCTGAATCTGGATTCGTTCCGGCAAGAGACAATACAACCATCAGAATTGGACCAGTACATGGCGTCCAACCTGCCGCAAAAGCGATACCAACTAAGACAGATCCTAAATAACCACTTGGGCGGTTTTTTAACTGAAACTTATGATCTTTCATCAGAAATTTCGGCTTAAAGACCCCAACGATCACCAACCCAAAAAACAAGATTAATATAGCTCCTATTTGTCTAATTAAATCTCCATTGTTTTTAAAGAATTGACCCAAAAACGATGTACCAAATCCTAACGCTATAAATATGATAGAAAATCCAATTAAAAAGCATAATGTATGTAATAAACTTCTCCTTTGTAACATTGCATTTTCAGACTTAATTTCGCCAACACTCATGCCAGTAATATATGATAAGAATGCAGGGTATAACGGTAGACAGCATGGTGAAATAAAACTCAAGAATCCAGCTCCAAATGCAAGAAATATATTAACCTCAGGCAAAATTGTAACCTCCTTAGAATCTATATATAACTATATTATCAAAAAAAGGTTAATTTAGGTAAATATTTAAAATTGAATTTTATTTGGCAAAATCAATTAACAGCGATAGTAATTGTTTGAATTTATTTCCATAAAAAGTTATACTATTAAAAGAGTAAAATTACATTATTTACTAGTTACAT
Organism: Bacillus sp. JJ722; assembly: GCF_036963345.1. Classification (NCBI taxonomy): domain Bacteria; kingdom Bacillati; phylum Bacillota; class Bacilli; order Caryophanales; family Bacillaceae; genus Bacillus; species Bacillus sp. JJ722. Next base: position 2,302 of record NZ_JBALMO010000407.1, on the reverse strand, counting down.
AGACCTAAAACCAATTATTGTCGAAAGGATCGTCCACATTGTCAAATCAAGAATTATTGCAACAAATTGAAATTAAGCGTAAAGAACTTGTTAAGATCGCTTCTGAATACGGCTTAAATAGTTCAACAACACTTCAATATAGTCAAGAACTAGATTATTTGTTAAATCAATATAATAATAGTTTCAATTATGTACCATCACAATTTGCGTACTAATGATTGTCTAGAAAACTGTTTTACTAACATTGATTCACCAAATAAAATTACTTGCATAAAAATATAGTAGTCCATCTAGGAGAAATTTTTTCAACTAGATGGACTACTTTTTTAGCTATTTTTATTTTGTAGTCGAAGTTGTTGCATCATCAATTGGGATTTGAATTAACTGGTTAGAACCAGTCGCTTTAGGCATCTTACCATCCCATTTTTCTATCCATTTATTTTGGATTACTTGTGGAGAAATAGATTTTTTAATAATTTCATTATAATTTGCAATACCTTGTGCTTCTATTCTTTTCTTTTCAGCTTCCGCTTTAGCAATATTTAACTCGATTTGTTTTCTTTCTAATTCCTGTGCAGCTTCAACACGTTTGTCAATTGCACCTTGTGTAGACTTATCTGGCTTTGGAACACCTAAAGTTAAGTTATCTACCACGAAACCAATTTTTCCGATGTCTTCAGAAAAGATTTTTTGTACATCAACAGCTGCTTCTGAAGATTTCTCTCCATAAGTATCAATGACAGAGTATTTCGCAATACCTTTACGTCCAGCATCCCAAAGTCTAGTACGTAAATATGAATCTTCAATTTGCTCTACTTCAATCGGACCAAACTTATTAAATACATCAACTACTTTATCAGGCTCAATGCTATATGTATAAGCAAAATCGATTGTTACGTTTTTTCCATCTGATGTTGCTACTTGAATATCCTTATAATTAACTGTTTGCATTCGTACTGGATACCTTGTCACTTTATCGAATAAACCAACTAAGTGCCAACCTTGCCCTAACGTTTTTTCTTGAACCCCGCCGTTTGGACTGTAAACAACACCTACATAACCATTTGGAATTTTCTCAATAAATAGTGATGTTACAGCCACACCTATAACTAGAACTAAAGCTACAATAATTCCGCCTAATACTTTACGACTTTTACCCTTTTTCATTGGTGTCACGTTTTCCATTGTCGTCATCTTCCTCCTTTAATTTCTTTTTCATTTTGTAGGCTGTATCTCCAACATGCTTAAATGATGGAGATACAATTAACCAAATGCCTATCCCCAATAAGAATATGACAATAATTGAACCGATTACAACTTTCATATGGTTCCCTCCTGCAACCTACTTTCTTTCTTCCAATAGGAAAAATGGTTATATCATATATACGCACAATAAGACAGACGGTTTCATTTTTTATATAAAAAATGAAACTTGTTTATAAAAGGAAACAAATTAGATTGTGATTCAAGAATAATATGCATAATTTTCCCAAAAAGAACAAGAAAGCTTTCAACTTTCTCCTTTATAGACGATATTAAATAGGAAGAAATACATTGAAAGGAGAAAATTAATGAAAGTCAATCAATTAGGAAGCAGTTACAACCAATTAATCCAACAAAAAGAGAAAACACAAGTAGCTTTTAACTTTAAAGATTTCATTTTAACTGATGAAGAAAAAATGAAGGAAAAGAAAGGACGCTTAGAAGTAAGAAGAGAAGATGGATATATTAGACAATATATTATTCTTTCCGATGGATCTAAAAAGCTAATATCTGAAGCAAAAGAGACTGAATTTAATAGTCTCAATCTTAATAAGAATGCAGATACCACCAATCAAAATAATAAACAATCAAATGCAACTGAGCTTATGCAATTATTGAATCAAACAATTATTAACAACAATAACTTTGCTCCTTCATTTAAAGTAAGTAAAACAACAACTGATTAATTGAATTAGTCTACTTTTACAATAAAAAAACCCTTCTTGAATAAGAAAATCCGTGCAATAGAAGGGTTTACATGCTTCATTATGAATTAATAATTGAGAAAAAAGGTCCAGTGAATTTTATATGTGTCGTCACTTTCAGAATAACAATTACCAAAATCTTGAGGGAATACTTTTTATTTCTTCCCTAATTATAATGTCTCGTAAATTATTTTTTTACTTTGTATCCAAGAAGTTCTTCTCCATCTTCATCTAAATACACATCAATAGACTTCAGCTTTGATTCTTTTTTTGGTATAAAACTAACTAAAGTAGTTTGAATTTGTTGTATGTTAACTTTTGCCCGATCTTTATAT
>NZ_JBALMO010000406.1:0-1250 GCF_036963345.1 Bacillus sp. JJ722 | reverse complement strand
AAGATTAATAGATTAATTTTATCAATAATCACACTACTAAACAGCTCTGTTAAATTTCTTAACAAAGTAGTTTATTAGTGTGATTATTTAAAAGAGTATTAAATAGATTTGAATAGTGTTCAACTAAAGGAGGGTGCACTAATGGTGATTTTGGTTACAGGAGGGGCAGGATATATTGGTAGTCATACCTGTGTTGAGTTATTAAATGCAGGCTATGAGGTTGTTATTGTTGATAACTTATCTAACAGTAGATCCGAATCTTTAACTCGAGTTGAAGAAATAACAGGAAAAAAAATAACCTTTTATAATGTAAATATCCTTGATAAGGAGCAGTTGGAGAATGTTTTTGTTGAAAATAACATTGATGCTGTGATGCATTTTGCGGGCCTTAAATCGGTTCAAGAGTCAGCTGAAATTCCAATTCATTATTATAATAGTAACATTACAGGAACTCTTGTTCTATGTGGAATGATGGAAAAATATGGAGTGAAAAACATAGTGTTTAGTTCGTCAGCTACAGTTTACGGTGTTACAGATAATATTCCTATTTCAGAAAATTTTCCCTTAAAAACAACAAATCCATACGCACGGACAAAATTAATTATTGAAGTAATATTACGTGATCTTTACTATTCAGATAACAATTGGAGCATTTCCATTTTACGTTATTTTAATCCTATAGGTGCTCATGAGAGTGGAAGATTAGGAGAAGATTCTACGGGAGTTCCTAATAACCTACTGCCATATATTGCACAAGTTGCTATTGGTAAAATGAAGGAATTAAATGTATATGGAAATAAATATCCAACGTCCGACGGAACAGGAATAAGAGATTTTATACATGTATTTGACTTGGCTAAGGGCCACTTAAAAGCACTTGAAAAAGTTATTTCTTCAACAGGGATAGAAACGTATAACCTCGGTACCGGTAAAGGGTATAGTGTACTTGAAATAATTGATATCTTTGAAAAGATATCTGGAACGAAAGTTCCTTATAAGATTGTTGATTCTAGACCTGGTGATGTAGCAAGTTCTTGTGCAAATCCGTTAAAAGCAAAAAGAGAACTTGGATGGATAGCCGTAAAGGGAATTGATGATATGTGCAGAGATGCGTGGAGATGGCAAAAAAATAACCCGGATGGATATAAAATGAAATTATGAGTTTGTCAGTCTTTATGTAAATGAAAATCTTATCCATCAATATCGACAGTAAAACGCAAGACGTCTTATTTAAATAATTATTACATGAT
>NZ_JBALMO010000405.1:418-1318 GCF_036963345.1 Bacillus sp. JJ722 | reverse complement strand
GAAACATTTCGCACAACTATCCTGCTCCGTTAGCGACATAAAAAAGAAGCTGACAATATCAGCTCCTTAATGTAATCACCCTTCTTTAGAAGTTAACGGTTAATGCTTCATTTCAGCTACACTAATATAGTTATCGTGTGTTATTAAAGAAACTTTTACTTTATCCTTCTGGAAGAAACGAGCAGCACCCATTTGTTCATCTTTTAATTCAGTCCATCCTGCTTTTTTTATTGCTGTTAAATATTTTTTATTAATGCTATTGATTTCATCTGCTCCAGAGTATTTATATTTTTGGTATCTTATAATATTCGGATTCTTAGCAACGCTATCAACTTCTTTTGCGGTAGAGGGGATAGGAAAAGAGTCTACATTACTAGGAGAAGAGAAAGTAACTATCTGCTTGCTTCCAAACCATATTGTTATAAATATAATACAAATTAAGACGAAGACTACTTTTTTCATTGAGATCCATCCTCCTTTCTTGCTAAATATAACTGTAAAATCCTTATTTATCCAAAATGATCTCACCATATTATTATAACCTTATTTTAGATTGTTTTTTTTAAAAAGTTCCTCAACTAAACTGCCCGTTAGCTCTACAAGAAAAAGGCTGCCCAATGACAACCTTGATTTTCAGCTATTGCACCCGATAGTTCAATAGTAAAGGTCTTATTAATTTCTAATTATGGTGCAAATGCGTAAGGTAATAAGAGCCATAAGGCAAAAATATCGAATAATATCATAAGTGCAATACCTGCTTTTCTAAAGCTTTTAAATTTAATTTCAGCAAAATAAATAACTAAAAACAAAGCCATTAGATAATATGGTAAGTTGTTACTACCTTCCACTAACTGCAAAATCATTATAGAAAAGATAATTAGACCTGAGACAATATTAAAT
>NZ_JBALMO010000405.1:0-401 GCF_036963345.1 Bacillus sp. JJ722 | reverse complement strand
CCCCTCCATCCTCAAAAAACATTTAACCATAAAAAAACATTTTTGTTATAGAACTAATCTGCTCCGTTAGCGCTATAGGAAACTTTTGATTGATACAAATAAGATAAATATAAATACAACTATACTTAGCCAGCCGTAACCTTTTTGTCCCTTTTGAAATTCTCTTAATCCCATTACCAACATCATTAAGCCTAAAAACAACATCATATATCGTTGAAACTTAAAGTCCTCAGTAATCAATCCATAGCCCGCAAGTGTGCAAAAACTTTAACAACAAATCCCCCCTTTAGCTAGGACCGTCCATTTCTCTTTTTTAACTCATCACTTATTTCAATTAAAGTAAGCAATATCAAAGTAAGCATCATAAAAGTAACTAGTTCTCGTGTAATAAATGCCAATAC
>NZ_JBALMO010000404.1:0-2429 GCF_036963345.1 Bacillus sp. JJ722 | reverse complement strand
AATGAATACCATATTATAACAATGCGAGGTAGCTAAATGTTCCCAACAACACTAACACACCACCATAAAATGTATCAGCTTATCCAAGAGCCATTAACAGAAACCTATTTAAAAGACCTTCTACTTAAACATCCATATGATATATATGCCATTGTAAATGAGAATTTAGAAGAACAGAACGAACCAATGTTAACTACTTTTCTAGTTCTACATGCTGTTGACTTTGAAGATACAGTTATCCTTTTTGATGTATCACGACAACACCAATCAACCGTTACAACAGAACTATGTTTCTTAGCAAAAGGATACATTGAATCCATTGATGTGGGGATTGTGGACAGATATCCTATTAAGTTCTATAAAAGGGAAGAAAAAAATGAAAACATATAAAAACAAAAATAAGAAACTACTATACGATCCATGTCGGCAAACATTCTTACAACATACTCCTGAGGAAAAAGTAAGACAGGATTTTATTCAATTTCTTATACAAGATATGAAAATACCTGCAGATTCCATTAGTACAGAATTTGCTCTTAACCACATAGATTCTAATTCAAGACAAAGAGCTGATATTGTTGTTTGGAGTAGAGATAGGGAAGGAAATGAAACTGCACTTTTAGTTATAGAGTTGAAAGCTGAGCATATTGATTTAACTGATCATACAATAGACCAGGTGAAAGCATATAATGAAATTCTTAAAGCAAAGTATATTGGAGTATCTAATGGTACATATGTGAATCTATATGAAGTTAATATGGAAGGGATTGTACCATTAACTGATGACCTATATACATACTCACAGCTCTTAAAAGGAAATGTTGAATACACACAGTTTCGTCAATTAAAGCGTCTTGCCTATGATCTAACCACTTACGACAGATATATAAATCATTTAATGAATGAAGGATATATTGGTGATGGTACGCCTGGAGAGATGCATAGCTTTATTTCAGAATTACAAAACTTTATCTTATGTGAGGAAATCCATTCAAAAGCGCAATATAAGACTACGATTATAGAAGATTTATCTTATGGTAGGTTTTCTTTTGGAAATGCAAGTGGCGGAAAGTTCCCAGGCTACTACCGTAGCTTCATTGTTAAGGATTTAGATGGAAATCATGCTATATATAGAATTGGAATATTTGGAACAGCAGTATTAGTAAATGATCCTATTTACGGTAACCGAAATGGGAATACTTATCTTACTGTTGCTATCGATGAATCTGGAAACTCCTCAAATATTCTTCAATTAAATATAGATAAATACTTTAAATACAGTAAAGAGCACGAAGCATATGAGATTCTTCATAGTGGTAGAAGAAATGGTTTCAAAAATGCTGAAGTATTGGAATATGTCCAGCATTACGTGCCAGAATTAATTAAGAATGGAAAAGTGTATCTCGGCTCACTACCAGCAAATAGGGCTATTACATCTATTGATGGATCAGATTTTATAGAAAGACTATTAATATACGCAAATATTCGAGAAAAACTTGCTCAAAGGAAAAAAAGAAAGAAATAGGAGCATCACCGATTGTAATAAGAAAAAACGGTAGGTCAGAAATGTACAGCACCCATTTCCCTATTCCGTTTTACTTCCATTGGAAACTGGCTAGGATTATAGTTTAACGATTGGTTGTCTCTGGCCTAATTACTATCATGGTCTTTTTGCACATTTTGCTTAACCCTATCTTATCTATTGCCAGCAGATGAATCCTTTTTTATGTATCCATTGATACATAAAATATATTAAGTAGATTTTAATTTGATTGATTTAATGCCTGATTGTGATTTTACTATATAAAATTTATCGTATGCTAGTTTGCAGTATTTATAAAATTAAATGGAGGAAAAAATGATTACTTTCGAAAAAGCTAGACACATTTTTCAATCTTACCCTAATCTTGAAGAAAAAACATCAGGTAATCGGTATGAAAAATTTAGAGGAAACAGCTGATTTAATCATTTATTTGGCCAATTTACCTTCAGCTAATTTGCGGCCTGAACTCCGTTTACAATGGGCAAAACCTTTTTGCGCAAACATTCCATGGTTTATTAAAGAAGTACCAACCATCTTTATTTCTTTGGCAAACCCTTATCACCTGCAAGACATTCCTAGAGTACCAATATATATCAATACTTACTTTGGGAATGAACAAGTGATTGACTGCCTTTTCGATAAATTAACAGGAAAATCACCATTCAAAGGAAGTAATCCTGTAGATCCTTATTGCGGAAAATGGGATACGAGACTATAAAGATAAATATATAGAGCTCTATTCAGCTATCTTGTCAGCTCAATTAAATCAGTTTCATAAGCAATCCAAAAAAGTTTACAAAAACAGTTATATCTATGAAAAAACATGGGATTCCTTGTTTATTACGGGGACAGAAATATAAGGTGACTAATAAAGTAAATTCGTTGT
>NZ_JBALMO010000403.1:0-1960 GCF_036963345.1 Bacillus sp. JJ722 | reverse complement strand
TTCAAATAGTAAGAGAGCAGTTTTTTTAAAACAGTATAGAGAGTTTGTAAGAAGCACAAAAAAATGGGTTAATTCATTTTTGAACGAAGAAAAGAGAGAATATTTTGAGCGATATTACTGATTACATAGATATAGATGAAGCTGTGTTACGTAACCCTGTTGAGCTTCAAAAAGAGCTTGAAGAATATAAAGAAAAGGTTGGGGTTTTTAATAATGTACTTGGTGGAGTTTGTGTAACGAACATGGTTTGTCCAGCTAAAATGGCATGTTTAGGTTGTAGTGCAAAAATTCCACAACCCGAAAAGAAATACGAATTGGAAGAGGTAGTGGAATTGGCAAAAGATATGGAGAAACGGTATGCCGAAATGAACTTAAAAATAGAAGTCAAAAAGGCAAAAGAAATGAGAAAACAAGCCCGTAATGAGCTGAAAGAAATTGAATTGATTGAACAATATAGAAAGGAAGAAAACTATGACCCTAACATTCAATTCAACGAATGAAAAGCCTTGGTTAAAAGAAAATCATCAAAAACGTAGAGAACGGACGATACAAATAGGCAAAAAAACAATTGATCTATTGAGAGAAAAAGATATTTCTGTCACCTTTGCCAATATAGCTCAATGGTCTAAAGAAGTCGATGACGAAGGTAAAGGAATTCATCTAAATACAATACGGACAAACGAACATTTATATGAGTACTACAAACAAAATAGTAAGACTTTTAAACAAAATGAAAATAACAAAAAAGTTAACCCGAAGGGTACTGTAAAAGATATTGATTTTCACAATATTAAACCTAATCGTAACCTTGATAACCTTTATAGGAGGTATATGGAATTTTCAAAGCAAGAACTTGTTCAAAGATTGATCCTAGCGGAACAATATATATCTGAAAATGAAAATAAATGGGTTTCGGCCCATTTCGAATCATTCAAGTAGTATAAAGAGACAGCAATTGCTGTCTCCTCATTCCACAACTTCCTTATAATCGAATAAAATTTATTTATCTTGTCTTATCTACCGAAATCCAATCTTTATAATAGGCGGTATTATTTATGTCTAAATAATAGGTTAAGAACCTTATAAATTCTCGAGTATTCACTTCTTTATATCTATAATTGTCATAGTAGGCTTTTAAAAACTCTTCAGCATTTTTTCTTCCACCATTATCTTGAAATGTCTTAGTTAACATCGATGCTGATTTTCCATATATATATGAACTTTGTGTTTTTAAATCATATTGATCTAAAGGTAAGTTTACGGGTAGTGATAATCCCTCCAGTAATTCCTTACGATAATCATTTAAATGAATTTCTTTCTTTTCGAGTTTTGCATAGAATAGTTCTTGAGCAAAATCAGCTAAACCTTCATCAAGCCATGCATCATTATAAGGGTCATTACTAATTATTCCGTAAAACCATTGATGAGCAATTTCGTGGACAATTATACTTTTTAGAGCATCAGAATTTACTGGGCCACTATTATAGAGAGAATTAGCTGTTACTATTCCTGGGTATTCCATTGCCATTTCATCTATTATTATATCCAATTGTTTATGAGGGTAAGGTCCAATTGTGTCTTGAAAGTATAGAAATGCTTTACTAGCAACCTCGCTGATTTCTTTATGAAATTTCGTTCTTCTATCTAGCCCGAAGACACTTATTGTAGTATCATCAACCTTTTTTTCAATGACATTAGGATTTTTCAATAAAGCTATAAAAAAATCTTTTATGTTCTCTCCATATAAAACACCTTCACCTCTACCTGGAAGTGTTTCATTATCACTTGATGAAATAAGAGTTAAATAACTGGGTAATTTATAATTGATTTTAAAATCGCTATATGAGGTATGATAGGTTTCTCCTTTCTATAATCCAAGAGGTAAATTTTAAAAAGCATTAATAAGGAACTATCTATTGACAAACAAATAATTACAAAATACAATACATACATATGAATG
>NZ_JBALMO010000402.1:0-4205 GCF_036963345.1 Bacillus sp. JJ722 | reverse complement strand
ACATACTTCATCGAAAATAAAAGCCATAAAAAAGAAGGATCGATTTTATTTTTATGTAATTAGAAAAACTAACATATCACTTCTATTTAGCTACTTTATAAATAAAAGCTTCATTTGAAATTGAAAGAAGCCCATGAGAATACATCTTTTATCGAAAAAATTTAGGAGACAAAGATTTTAGAAATATTCTTTTCTTTGTTTATAAATTAGGTTTAACAAAGCTTCCTTTTCAATATCTTCCTTACATTCATTACAAAAATATCTAAATTCACGATCCTCTTTAAAGTTATGGTAACCTCGTTCGCCTTCTTCAACATTGAACATTTTCTTGCAAGCGGTACATTGAATTTCAAAGTAAAACTTTTGATAGTGACCCATTTTATAAACACCTCTTTCTTCTTCAGAAAATATATGAATGCGCTAAGTATCCAGAAAATTATATCTTTTGTAATTATTATACCGCTAAATACGATACATAAATGACAACCCCAAAAATAAAAGCACAAATCTCATTCGATTTGTGCTTTTATGAAACCTTTTAGTTTAAAATGTTTCTCCAGTAATAATAACCGGTCCATTCTTAGTAACAATCAATGTATGTTCGATCTGTACAACAAAGCTTTTATCTTTCGTTGTAAATGTCCAGCCGTCATCTGCTGTAAATACTTCTTCCGCATTTGTTGAAACGAATGGTTCAAATGCAATTACCATTCCTTCTTTAAAAAGAGCATTATCTTGAGGATCATAGTAATTTAATATATGATCTGGTGCTTCATGAAGCGCTGTTCCCACACCATGACCAGTTAAATTTTTAATTACAGTATATCCATTTTGTTTGGCAGTGTTGTACACAGCTTTACCAACACCATTTAACTTAGAACCTACTTTAAATTTCTTTAAACCAGCTTCGAAAACTTTCTCTGCAGCTGAGCATAATGCATGTAGTTTTGGATCACCTTCGCCAACAACAAAAGAAATACCTGTATCTGCAAAGTAACCATTCTTAGAAGCAGAAACATCTATGTTAACTAGGTCACCCTCTTTAATAACTCGTTTACCTGGAATACCATGAGCCACTTCTTCATTTACACAAATACATGTATATCCTGGAAAGTCCACTTCATTTTTTGGCGCAGAAATAGCACCATATTTTTCAAACAAAGCACCTGCTAATTCATCAAGTTCAAGTGTTGTAATATTAGGTTTTGTCGCTTTAACCATTTCTTCTCTTATTGTCGCCACAATTTGCCCAATTTCTTTAAGGCCTCTAAGATCCTCTTCTGTCTTTACTATCACTTTTATCCACCTCTATTTAGAATCCTTACTTCTATTAAGCATTTAACGGACAATAATATAATGTCCCAAAAACACTCCATTGAAGCGATTAATCATCAATGGTTGTTACAAAAAAACAGCCACTAAGTAAATTTTCACTGTATTATTCATCATACCAAAACTTATTTTTATTTGCTATACCTGAACAATAATGATGTTAAGGGATGTTCTATTAATTTTCATATTTATAATTGTATAATACAAAACCAATTCTAATCTGTTCATAGCTTTTATATCTAATTAGTAGTAATCATAACAAATAATCCGCTATACTATTGATACGAATAAATTGAAGGAGAGCTACAATGAATAAGAAAGAATTAGAAGAACAAATCATTCATAACTTCCAGAGCGATGAGAAAATGATGATACTTATCTTTGCACAATGGTGTGTAAATCATCACTTAAACCCTGAAGAAATCTATTTACGCGCATATCCTAAGCAATCTGCTAATTATGCTTTAAAAGATGCTATTTCTTTAACTGTACCGAAAAATGAAGCTGGTGAAATCGCAAACGAAACCTTATTAGGTGTCCTTTCAATGTTTGGGAATGACGATTTAGCTATGGTAGTTTCTGAAGAAATAAAGAAATTTAAGTAATGTTTTAATAAAACAAATATTGTTAATCAGTATTGAAGTGCATTCCCATTGTTTGACAAAATCTAACAATGGGAATACACTTCATTTTTAATTATAAATATAAACTTTAAAAATCATTTTTTATTTGATTTAAAGAGTTCATATACTTTTCATACCACTGCTCCCATTCATCCTTCGGAAACTCCATAATATTACCGTCAAGCAAAGCGGACAGCATATGTAAACATACGTGCCATCCCGCTAAATCTTTTGGAGTATGATCATTTAATGTAGGAAGATATTCCTTCAATACTAATAAACTATCTGCTGACATGGGGATTACTTCAAAACGAACTCTACCTTCACCCCATTCAAATTCAAGTAATGAACTTTCTTTAAAATCTGTAATTTTCATGTTCAAAAAATTCCCTGAACCATCGTTATAATTAAATCTAATATTCCCTTTAATCCCAAGCACTTCCACTTGAAGATTTGACATCCAATGTTTCAATTGATCATTCTGTGTTAAAGCAGACCAAACTTTATTTACTGAATGTTTCAACGGAAGGTCATAACGAGCGATATAGCCATTATCCACTTTTTCTATTACTGCTAACATTGTCAATCCTCCTTTAAAGTGTTTATCTAAAAGCCTATTATATATTTTTATAGTCAAAATAAAAAACCATCAATTATCAATGGTTTTTATTTAGTTAAATGATTTTTTATTTTGCTGTCTTTATAGTACCTTGATGGAATAACATTTGCCAGTTACCATCTATTAACATCTACATGTAACTACGTAAAGTATACATGTACTTAATGCATTTTTATCGTCTAATGATAACTAACTTCTATTATACTATTTACTTTTTGTATGACCACTTAAACCACTATAAAATATCATTTATTAGAGTCGCTAGTGTACTGAAATATGTATCTTGATGTGGTACAAATTCTTTTTTTGTAATATTTTTAACGATGGCATCTTCATTTCCTAAATCATTAATCGTGTATCCCTCAACGGTTAGTTTATGTGTATTTCCAATACAGAAATCATAAAAGTTTGTAAATTCAGTTCTTACAATTCCTGAAACTTCTTCCTTCTGAAGATTAAATTTTGGTGCCTTTTCTTTTAAGCGATACACATAGACATGTCCAAACTCTTTATCAATGAACAATTCCGAAATAATACAATCATCAATAATACCTAAGTATTCTAAATCTTCAATCGTAACGTTCAAACCTAGTTCTTCATTTACTTCCCTTATGCCGTCGTCGATTGTCTCATTTGCAATAATATGCCCTGCTGCAGTAATGTCAATTAAACTAGGAAAATCCTTTTTTTTATCACTACGTATTTGGAGATAGATATAATTTCTATCATTTTCTTTTTGTAATAACCAACAATGAAATGTTTCATGCCAATAACCTTTTTCATGCACTAAATCACGACTAGTAATCCCAATTTGATTTCGATGTTTATCAAATATTTTTATTAATTCTTGCTCCATAAATTACACCTCTTGAATGTATTAAAAAAATTACGTGTACTGATAGAGATAAAGTCCTTGTTTCTCTTTAAATCAAACATTATTTACTTTCTACTATCTTTTCATAAAATAAAAAAACTACATTTAAATCGTTTTTTCTGTGTTTAATTGTTGAACGATTAGAGCTAATTCTGCTAAATCTTCTATAATAAAATCTGCCTCCACTTCATACCAAAATTGATCTTTCTTCCAAATCCCTTTCATTCCCAAATATTTTGCAGCTTTCACATCATTTTCTGGATGATCGCCAATAAAGATACATTCGTGTGGAAAGACATTTAGTTGATTCACTGCTCTTTTGAAGATTTCAGGGTTAGGTTTTTTAATACCCTCCCATTCAGATACTAATATAGTTTCAAAATAACTGTTAATTCCTAGAGCTTTAATATTATCCATTTGGAACTGTCCTTTTCCGTTTGTAATTATCCCTAGGCTCATTTTATTTTGTTGTAATTTTTTTAACATAAAATGTAGATTTGGAAACGGGACGCAATTATTTTTAAAGTTTTCTTTATAATCTACTAGCAATTCTTCTTGGCTAATTTTAGTTATATCAAATTCATCAATTAATTGTTTATACACTTTGTCTTTCCATACGTATCCCTTATGATCCAATTCAATAAATCGTTTCATGAATGATTCCTTACGAATAAACCCAATTTTACTCTTTAATCGTTCATATTGGTCCTCAATAAAATATTTTATAGAATCATCACGATTTAATAAAGTACCATCT
>NZ_JBALMO010000401.1:376-2016 GCF_036963345.1 Bacillus sp. JJ722 | reverse complement strand
AAATGTATGAAACATTCCTAAATACGTATAAAGAAGCAAATCCAAATGCAGAGATTACTGAACTAGATCTTTTTAAACTTGATCTTCCTTACTATGGCAATACGGCTATTACTGGTGGGTATAAACGAAGTCAAGGTTTAGAATTAACTGAAGAAGAAGCGAAAGCTGCAGATGTAGTAGATCAATACTTGAATCAATTTTTAGACGCTGAAAAAGTAGTCTTCGCTTTCCCATTGTGGAATTTCACAGTTCCTGCTCCATTAGTGACATATATTTCTTATCTTTCTCAAGCGGGAAAAACATTCAAATATACAGAACAAGGACCAGTTGGTTTAGCTGGTGACAAAAAAGTTGCTGTATTAAGTGCTCGAGGTTCAGACTACTCTTCTGAACCAATGGCATCAATGGAAATGGCTGTTAACTTTGTCAAGACGATTCTTGGTTTCTGGGGCATTTCAGATTCTGAAACTGTGGTTATCGAAGGCCATAATCAACATCCTGATCGCTCACAAGAAATCATTGCAGATGGCTTAGAAAACGTTGCAAAAGTTGCTGCAAAATTCTAATTGAAAAGATTAAATGATAAAAATAAGTAGTTTCGTTTTCCTGAAGGAACACTTTAAATAACATACGAAAAAGCATACCATTAGCATAAAATTGGTATGCTTTTTTTGTTGATGAACAGCAATTTCAAGAAAAAACAGCTTGGCAATAGTCACTATCATTGATTGAATTATGGTTTTAATTTTATTGTTAAATGCTATGCTATTTCTAAACTCTTTTAAAAAAAGAGAAAAGTCATTGTAACTTCATGTTAAACTTTAGAAGTTATTTAGCATGTTACAAAGGGAGAGAAAAACAATGTTACAATCACTGATTTTTGACATGGATGGAACTCTATTTCAAACAGACAAAATTCTAGAATTATCACTTGATGATACTTTTAACCATTTACGGTCACTACATTTATGGGATACAGTAACCCCTATTGATAAATACCGTGAAATTATGGGTGTACCTTTACCAAAAGTTTGGGAAGCTTTGTTACCTAATCATTCCAATGAAGTAAGAGAACAAACGGATGCTTATTTTCTGGACAGATTAGTTGAAAATATAAGAAGTGGGAAAGGCGCTTTATATCCTAATGTAAAGGAAGTTTTCCTTTATTTAAAAGAAAATAATTGTTCAATTTACATAGCGAGTAATGGTTTAATGAAATATTTACAAGCAATTGTGAGTTATTATAATTTGGATCATTGGATTACCGAAACATTTAGTATTCAACAAATACAAACGCTCGATAAAGGAGATTTAGTTAAAACAATTATAAAAAAATATGATATAAAAAAGGCAGCAGTAGTTGGAGACCGTCTATCTGATATAAATGCAGCTAAAGATAATGGTTTGATTGCAATTGGATGTAATTTTGATTTCGCACAAGAGGATGAACTTGCTCAGGCAGATTTAGTAATAAATGACTTACTAGAGTTAAAAACAATATTTCCTAAGTTTACTAATCAAACGGCTGCATTAACTGAATAAGCGAAATAATAAATCAACGCTCAGAATGTTCTATTTCTGAGCGTTTTTGTTTGTTATGAAGAGTCATTCTTTTATCCCGTTCTAACTGACGCTAAGAC
>NZ_JBALMO010000401.1:0-288 GCF_036963345.1 Bacillus sp. JJ722 | reverse complement strand
GGGATGGACGAAAACCCCCACCGATTAAAGTTTCACTTTATCATCTTAATTCAGATTTTCAAATTCTTCGATAGTTTTCTTAAACTTGATTTGTGTTTCTTCGATTAATACTTGTAAATTCTCTGTTATATCGTTAACTCTCACTACTTCATTAATAATATTTTCTACATTATTATTAACTTGATTAATAGAATCCGAAACATTCCCAGCTAATTTACGTACCTCATCAGCCACAACTTTAAAACCTCTTCCATGCTCCCCAGCACGAGCTGCTTCAATAGCTGCATT
>NZ_JBALMO010000400.1:0-1827 GCF_036963345.1 Bacillus sp. JJ722 | reverse complement strand
AATTACATATTGTTATAATGACATTTATAGACTTGATGGGTGCCATAAAGCTTCTTGTTTTTCTATTGAGGCCCCAAATTACAAGATGTTTTATAAGTATAGACGTGAAAATCCTGAAATTGACTGGGTTGTATTGGGAATAAAAAAAGATGTATTATGGGAGAAAGATTGTGCTTTTTGCATTGAAAATGCGGCCAGCACATCTATTACTCAAACCTCTATCGAGTCTCGAAAAGGAATTCAAGCATTTAGACGATTATATGATGAATTTCCAAACAAACCCAACAGGAAGATTTTAAATTTACCTTCTGCTGTCCCAACTAATCCTCAAGCCGAGGTTTTAGTGTTTGGAAATGTTGAACCTTCATATATCTTTTCAGTTTGTTTTGAAAATGCTTTTATTCGTGATAAGTACAAGCAATTTGTTCCCGATACTGCAAATGTTGAAGTGCAAAATTGGTTATTTAAACCAAGAGATGACTATGAGTATTGGAGTTAAATAAGGAGGAGTTATGGCTGAGAGACCAGTTTTTATAAGTAGTGGAAAAGAAAAAGGATTTGTAAGTACAAATGACATTGAATTTGAATGGTTTCCAGGTTTTTCAATGAAGCAAAAGCAAAGATCAATAGAGTCATTCCATCAAAATTTTAAGATAATATATCCTTCTGCAAATGTCTTAGAAGTATCCAGTAAGTCAGACAAAGAATTAGGTGTATCCTTAAGTGCATTTAACTTAATGATAAAAACAAAGAATAATAAAAAATTTAGTGTTGAAACTGCATTTCAGGCGAGTAAAGTATTTGAATTTGGGGGCCCATTTGTAGATTTATATGAAAAATCTTCAAAAGAAGCTAAGAAAGATCCAAGAATTAAAGATAGTGGAAGGTTACTTTATTTTCGGTTTTTTGGAAGAAAGTGGAATTTAGAACCTAAGACTTTTTTTTATGACTGGCTATATATCAATGCATTGGCTCTTAATACAGAATTAAG
This sequence comes from Bacillus sp. JJ722, assembly GCF_036963345.1. NCBI lineage: Bacteria > Bacillati > Bacillota > Bacilli > Caryophanales > Bacillaceae > Bacillus > Bacillus sp. JJ722. Next base: position 836 of record NZ_JBALMO010000400.1, on the reverse strand, counting down.
TGAAAAGGTAGTGCAATTTAATGCATTTACAGATATTGAATTTAACCCTCAAAAATCAATTAATTGTCAAGCAAGATCTGTTGCTCTTTATGTTTCTTTATATAGAGCAGGCATGTTAGAAGACGCTTTGTCCTCAGCTGGAAGGTTTAAAGAAATAGTTTTTGGACAACAAAGTATTAACTACAGCGAAAATGAAGATGTAGATAAGAATGAGCAGTTAAGTATTTTTGATAAAATGGATTAATTTAAGTGATTAAATATGTGTAGGATGAAGTTGAATTTAACCCAAATATAAAAAGAACCTATTATATAAGCGATAATAAATGCTAAGTAGTGTGCGGAAAAAGCAATAAAAATGATTAGAGAAAGAAAAGGCGATTTCGGTTGAAAAGACTGTAAACTACTTAACTATATAAGTGACTGTAAAAATCTAATTGGAACACCCAAATAATTTAATACATTGATAAGATTTAGTTTTTAGGGAGGCAAGCAGTTTGGAATTTAAACGGTGAATTCCTCTGCTTTTTTATCAATTATCTACACTTAGAACTCTACACATTTTGAGTACGGAAACCAGAGAAGTAGGTGAAACTATTCACCTATAATTAAATATTTTGCACATAGTATCAATAGACCGAAAACCAATTAAGTCAATCGATAGAGATTATCTAACATTGGCTTTTTTTTGTTAAAGCACTAAAAGTTGGTTTGGAATCGTGTGGGCAACAGCTTCGATTATTAAATGTCTATAAGAATGGGTATTTCACTTCTACGAAAAAGACAAATACTGAAAATTACTTGGCTGTTCCGTTTTTTATTTCATTTTTTATTAAAAC
>NZ_JBALMO010000399.1:0-1068 GCF_036963345.1 Bacillus sp. JJ722 | reverse complement strand
TATATAATCAGGCAGTGATGCATTTTTAAAGTTTTCTACAAAAGAATCTAAAATAAAATAATCATAACTTTTAATTGATACGTCCAAAATAATTTCGTTATTATTGTCATACAAATAGATCTTATATCGATCTTTCAGGAATAGGTATCCAATAACAATGTTGTTTTGTATTTTTACTTTGATACTGTGTTTGAATTCAGAGATGACTTGTTGTGTTATTGTGTACTCATTATCTAAAGCATAACTTATTAAAACCAAATCGTTTATCCTAATGTTATCCACTTGCATTAGGTATTACCTACTTTCCCTCCACTTTTCATTTTCTTTTTAATTCTTTTCATATCAAGTAAACGGTGTTCAGGTTCTTGTTCTAAGATTTCTTCGAAACATTCATTAATATCTTCATTAGTAATTATTCCATCTTCCTGAGTAAATAATTTATTAATTTCTTCATAAAAAGTATTTCTTCTAACAAGTATGTCATTATAGTTATTTCTATATAATTTATGGAGTAAGAGAATTTGTTCAAGTTCAATGAATATTGGGATTGTGCCACAGGTATCAGACATTTTTTCGTTAAAAAATGTTCGCATCCCTGAAATTTGATTTTCATTGAACCTATTGGTAATAAATATATGCCCTGAAACTTCACTTTTATCACTATATTTTGTAACATCTCTAACTTTATGTAGTTCGTCGATATAATCCCAGGCTTTTCTTTTTTCTTCGATCCCTAAATCATATCCTTTTTCCTTAGTTGTTAATTTACAGTCAAATGAGTAAAGTCTACGGTACTCTTGGTTTTCCGAACCAATTTGAATATTATATTGTATTGAGAATAAACCTTCTGGAACTCTTTCTCCACTCATTTCCCTTCCCCACTTATCTGCATTTGGGAAAATATCTTTCAGAATTGCAAAAATATCATCTTCAAATTCTCTATCAGTATATGTTTTTAGATACTCTTTGTTTTCTTTTACACAAAGTAATGATTCTGAAGCATTGGAAGAAGCATGTGTTATCATTGTTAGTGATCTTGATTGTAATACATCTACTATATAGTCAAGG
>NZ_JBALMO010000398.1:0-2490 GCF_036963345.1 Bacillus sp. JJ722 | reverse complement strand
AAAGTTTTTCAGTGCCCTCCATAAATACGCTATCTCTTTCTTTAGTAGTTTATCCTGTTCCAACTGGGGCTAAGACTCCCACTTCAAAATGAAAATAAAAGCGAAGACGTTTAAGTAGGAGATTAAGCGCCAGTAAGAACCCGATTGGTTAAACTAATAATTGGTGGGGGCTGGACGAAAATCCCCACCGATTGAAGTTTCACTTTATAAAAAGAATTGAATTAGTCATTTTCATTATTATCGTCAGACAAAGTGAAAATTCCACTTTGTTCAGCATCTTCAATACGATAGCTGAGAAGAATATACTGATACGTACCTTTTTTATCTTGTTCTTCCTCTGACATTTGCTCTAGAATTGAATCTTCCCATTCAAACTTTTCAGAATCATTGAAAGTTGCTTTTGTAATTCTTTGTAATGATTGACGCCATTCTTTGGCCGTCATCGCATTGCTAGAAGTGTTCATTGTTATATGAAACGGATGACGGGTAAGTTCATTTCCTTTTTTCTTTTCTTCGCGAACAATCTCTAATCCTTTTTCAAACAGCTTTAATGCTGGTTCTATTTGTTGATACATTAATGAGAGTGATAGCTCCAATTGTTCAGCCTGAAGTTGAATGTTTCCTCTGTATAAAACATCTTTAAAATTAACGGCTTGGTAGTATTTTTCAACAAGGTTTCCAAGCATCTTCGTTTCAACTACTTGAAGTAGCTCAGCATCTTCAAGTTTTTTGACATGATAGTATAAACGAGAAGGTTGTTCATTTAATTCTTCAGCTAGTTGTTTCACAGTGATCGGCTTATTTGATGCAGCGTGCAGAATTCGAATTCTTCTAGCATCTGATAATATTTTCATTAACTCTAAAGATTGGTCTTTGATTCTTGCCATAATTCAATCTCCACCTAAATAAGATTATTCTTACTAAAAGAATAACATAGCAAGATATGATTATATAGATAACTGTCAATCTACGGTCCAAATGACTTTAACTTTGATCAGTATAAAGAGGGTAAAGAGGATTAAGAAACTAGTTGATATGAATATAATCAGCTGAATTGATATTCCAAATCCAATTAATATTGAAACAAGACCAAGAGATAAAGGTATAAATCCCATTGATGCAGTTGACATTAGACTTTGCACTCTACCAATTATTTGAGGGTCCGTCATTTCTTGAACAAGCGATGCAGATAAAATATTTGAAATAGATAAGCAGAATCCGACAATTATCAAAATGATAATGCCTTGCCAAACCATGTTCATTTGACTTAAAAATAAGGTAGCGGTGCTCAATATACCTAATAAAGAAATATTGATGATTGGCCGCCTTTTTTTGATGTTTAAAAAACCTACTAGTAATGCTCCAATAATCATTCCAATTGCAAATGCACTTTCTAAATAACTTAAATCCATTACACTTCCCTGCAATGATTGATCGACTAATAATGGTAAACCGATATTGACTGGGCCAACTAAGAAAAAATTAGTGAACAAACTAATGCACATAAACGTTATAAGAAATGGCATTCCTTTAATATAGTGTAGACCTTCTTTAAGCTCTAACAATGCTGTTGATTCTTTCTTCTTATGATCTGCTTTAACTTCTTTCATTTGCTTTACTAATAAACTGCTAATTAGTAGGAGCAGGGAAGTTAGAATAAATACTCCAGAGAAATTACCAAATTCAATTACTATACCTGCCAACATAGGGCCAATAATGGTTGTTAATTGATTAGTCGTTTGAATATATGAGTTTGCTTTCACTAACTGCTCTTTATTTACAATTTGAGGAATGAATGATTGATTAGCTGGCCAGAAAAAAGCATCAAGAACACCGAAAAGTAAAGCAAATACTCCTAATGACCAAATAGTCATTAAATCATTAATGACTAACAATACCATCAATAATACAAGCAACCCTCTTATTCCATTAGAAATGAACATGATGTTTGATCGCTTCATTCGATCAGCTAGTACTCCACCAATGAACATAAATAAAACTCTCGGAATTGTAGTTAATAACATGATAATTCCTAGTGAAGCAGGTTGTTTTAGCACTCGAAGCACGTACCATGTTTCTGCAAGTAAATATATGGATAAGGATAATCCTGAAAATATACTGGCCACCCATAAAAAGAGAAAGTTCCGATTCGATAAAATAGTCGTATTTGCTAATTTGACAGTAGTTTTTTGAGCAGTTTTACTAAGCATTTTAAAAACCCCTTCAATTAAATTATGTTTATCGTTAAAATTAATTTTAACGATAAACAGTTTTTTGTTCAAGGAGTTATTTAGAAATTTCTAATTATTTAAATAGAATTCATTGAACGGGTTTAATTATTTTTGTAGTATCGATTTCCATTTCATTACTTTTTTCATTCTCCCTATTAGCCGAATAATCGCTAAGAAAAAATCAAAGAGTAATAATAATGAGATTTAAAAATAATCAAAAGTGGTAAATGAAATGGAGAAGAAATCTGTAGGATATAAA
>NZ_JBALMO010000397.1:0-1633 GCF_036963345.1 Bacillus sp. JJ722 | reverse complement strand
ATATCATTTCTCTTTAATATATGCATTCATAACAATGAAAAATGAATGGTTTATCGATTTTCTCCCGTCATTCTCCTTCCGAATTTTTTTTCGTATGGTTATGATTTCATTGGGCAAAATCAAAACAAGAGTATGAACTATGTTTCTAAGAGGGGGTAACTGTACATTCTTGTTATGATCAATATTCTAATCATTATTTTACTATTAGCATTTACAGCTTTTTTTGTTGCATCTGAGTTTGCCATTGTAAAGGTAAGAAGCACAAGAATTGATCAATTATTGGCTGAAGGAAATTCTAAAGCCATCGCTGCTAAAAAAGTTATTTCTTCACTTGATGAATACTTATCAGCTTGTCAATTAGGAATCACTTTGACATCACTTGGTCTTGGTTGGTTGGGTGAACCTACTGTTGAACATATGTTAAAGCCTGTATTTGAAAGCTTTACTACAAATGTAGCATTAACAACAATATTGTCGTTTTCCATTGCATTTACAACAATTACATTTCTTCATGTCGTTATTGGAGAGCTGGCACCTAAAACACTAGCGATTCAAAAAGCCGAAATAATTACCTTATATTTTGCAAAACCCCTTATTTGGTTTTACAGAATTCTATTCCCATTCATATGGATATTAAATCATTCTGCAGCATTTATTATTGGTATCTTTGGATTAAAGCCCGCATCTGAACATGATATGGCTCATTCTGAGGAAGAATTGCGAATCATTCTTTCTGAAAGCTTAAAAAGCGGAGAAATTAACCCCTCAGAATACAAATATGTTAATAAGATTTTTGAATTTGACGAAAGAATTGCAAAAGAGATTATGGTTCCTCGTACAGAGATTGTTTCTGTAGATAAAGAATATTCCCTTCAAGATGTAATGGAGATTGTTCTTCAAGAACGCTATACCCGCTACCCAGTGGTTGATGGAGATAAAGACAATATAATAGGAATTATTAATATGAAAGAAGTTTTGACCAGCTTCATCATGCAAGATAAACAAATTGTTCAATCTATTGAACCATATATTCATCCTGTTATTGCTGTCATTGAAACGATCCCTATTAATGATTTGCTTATTACTCTTCAAAAGAATCATTCCCATATGGCTATTCTTTTTGATGAGTATGGTGGTACGGCAGGGCTTGTAACTGTTGAGGATATTCTAGAAGAAATCGTTGGTGATATTCGTGACGAATTCGATACAGATGAACTGCCTGATATTCGTAAAATAGCTGATAACCATTATATATTCGACGCTAAAGTTTTAATAGGTGATATAAACGATTTGCTTGGAATCGATTTATTAGAAGATGAAGTTGACACGATAGGAGGATGGTTTCTCACCCAAAAATATGACGTCGTACAAGATGATCAAATCGAAGAAGATGGGTACGTATTTATCGTTAAAGAAATTGATGGTCAACATATTTTATTCATTGAAGCCTATAAGGTTTAAGAAAGACCGTAACCAATCAAAATGGGAGCGGTTTTCTTAATGCCTACATCATGGTTAAATGTTACATCATTGTTCATACCTAAATTGCTAATACTAAAAGTATCAATTAATAGAACAAATTATTCATTATATATTCTTTATTTACTACCGAAAAGAAACTGGTATAGACAAC
>NZ_JBALMO010000396.1:1292-3760 GCF_036963345.1 Bacillus sp. JJ722 | reverse complement strand
GAAATTAAATTAATTGGACGATGACCTTGGAAGGAAAATATTTATCTATATTGCTTTATTAGTAACGATGCAATTGTTTGTTATGAATACTTTGACTCTTGATCGTTGAAGTCAACCACGTAATATTAATTTACGTAATGATTATGAAGATATGATAAAGGGAGATTTTAATCATTGATATACATTTGGAGGGTAAAATAATTGTTTAAGAAATGTATGCATCTATTAAGAATTGGTTGTACAAATGTTGACTTAGTGTTAGATGCCTATGAGTATAAATCTGGAGAAATGGTAACTGGTTATTTTAAATTGACCGGAGGGAAACTGAATCAGAAGATTAAAAGACTTGAATGTGATTTGGTAGTAAAGGATACAAAAACAAAAAAGAAGCAAAGTATTGAATCAGCTACGACAATTTTGATGACAAAGACTCTTGAGTCTGCTGAGAGAACTGAAATACCATTTAAATATCTAATTCCTCACGATTTACAATCAACTTCATCTGAAATTGTGTATTATTTTCAAACAAAAATAATTTTTCACGATAATTTAACAGAGCTGGATTATGATGAAATCAAAATTTGCAGTTAATTAGTACATTACAAAAAGCGTCCAAAAAAGTTGGACGCTTTTTAAATATATGAAAATTTATTGTATATCAATAGTTAAATATTGTTCTTTAAGTTTTCGTTTTAGTATTTTTCCTACCCCAGATCGTGGTAGTTGTTCTAGAAAAACAACTCGTTTAGGTGTTTTATATTTTGCTAATTTTTGCTGGCTAAATAGGATGATCTCTTCTTCGGAAACCTGAGTGTTTGGTTTCTTTATAACACAAGCAATAATTTCTTCACCAATTCTTTCATCAGCTATTCCTATAACGGCTACCTCTGATACAGCTTCATGTGAAGAAATTATTTCTTCAACATCTCTTGGATAAATATTAAACCCCCCGCGAATAATCATATCGTTCTTCCGGTCAACAATGAATAAGTAGCCATCTTCATCCATTTTCACCAAATCACCTGTGTATAGCCATCCATCTTTAATAGCCTTTCTCGTTTCTTCTTCTAATCCGTAATAACCAGGGCTAATACTGTCCCCTTTTACTATTAATTCACCAATATGTCCTTGTTCGACATCATTATCATGTATATCAACAATCCTTACTTTAATATTAGGCAGAGGTATACCGACAGAACCGGGTTTTACCTTCATTCCTTCTCGATGACTGGAGACTGCGGGAGCAGCCTCTGACAGACCATATCCTTCAAAGATACGCGCATTAAATTTCTCATTAAATGCTTTTATTAATGTTACAGGTAAGGGGGCTGAACCACTGACTACTGATTCTAAACTAGATAGATTATATTTTTTAGTGTTAGGAGAAGAGACCATAGCGTGAATCATAGCTGGTACAACTGAGAAGTTTTTAACTTTGTATTCTTCGATACATTGAAAAATTTTATCTACGTCAAATTTTGAGAAAATGACGACAGAACTACCAAGTAGCATACTAGAGTTCATCGATGAAAATCCATATACATGAGCTAAAGGAAGTATTCCGATAGTCGTCCTCTTATTCAAATCTCCTCGTTCTACAGCAAGATCATATGCAACTTTAGCGTTGCTAAAGAGATTTTTATGAGTTAACATAACTCCTTTTGGCTTTCCAGTTGTACCAGATGTATAAAGAATAACAGCGATGTCGTTTTCAGAGGCAACTTCTAACATCTCTTGTTCTACTCTCAAAGACGAAATAGCTTCATACAATTCGATTATTTCATAGTCTTTGTACTTTTCTTTGTTTGGTAGCTGATCAACAACTATAAATTTTGGTTGGAAGGATAGGTTTTGTGCAGCTTCAATCATATTTGGAAGATATTGAGCGGATGTTATGATAGCTTTAGCTTTAGAATCATTGAGAATATAGTAAACTTCACTTGGATGGAGCAAAAACATGACTGGAATGACAATACTACGAGAACGTAAAATACCTTGATAGGAAAAAATCACTTCCGGACAATTAGGAATGGATACGAGAACTCGTTCACCATCATGAATACCATGATTTCTCAATAGAATAGATATTTTCTTAGCTATGGTTTCGACCTCATGATTTGAGTAACTTTTATTTTCGAAGTAAAGAAATGGATACTCACCGTATTTTTCCTTTGAGTGATCTAGTAAATTAGTTAAAAGCATAATCATCCTCCTTAATAATTGAAAGCGTTTACATATATTTATAGTAAAGATAGCATAATGTACGATTCTTTAAAGTAAATATATTTGTATATACATAGGATGATTCATAGAACATTCAAATAAATAGGTGGGCCTTGAGGAATCATTTCATTCAAATAGAGATGGTATGTAAAATAATGGTTGATTTATGATATATCAAAAAGATAGATAATACCAGTGTTCAATTGTCCTAATTATATAGGCTCATTATTCTGATTAAGATTTGC
>NZ_JBALMO010000396.1:0-1236 GCF_036963345.1 Bacillus sp. JJ722 | reverse complement strand
TACTTTATATTTTTACAAATAAAGTATTGAATTTCAAGAAAATTCAGAATAAAATATTTATAATATACCTACCAGTTGGTATGTTTGGAAATTTTGAAAGCTAAATTTACTAAACAAGGAGTAGATATTATGTTCTTACGTTTAACTGAGGAACAAAAGATGGTACAACAAACTATTCGAAAGTTTGTAGAAAAGGAATTAATTCCTTTGGAAAATGATGTTTTAAGAAACGAAAGAGAAAGTAGACCAAGCCTTCCTGCTGGAAAGTTAAAAGAGCTTCAGATGAAAGCGAAGGAAGCTGGTTTCTGGGGTATTAATACACCAGAGGAATATGGTGGAGCAAACTTAGGACAAATGATGATGGCGATTGTTTTGATGGAAGTGTCGAAAACATTTGTGCCTTTTAACTTTGGCGGTTCCGCAGATAACATTCTCTATTATGCAAATGAGGAACAAAAGAAAAAATATTTAATTCCAACTATAAATGGTGAGAAGAAGTCTTGCTTTGCGATGACAGAGCCAGGAGCGGGTTCTGATACAAGAAACATTAAGATGACAGCTGTGAAAGATGGGAACGAATGGGTAATAAATGGTGAGAAAACATTCATCACAGGTGGTAATGATGCAGATTTTACAATGGTAATTGCAATTACTAATAAAGAAAAGCATCAAAGAACAGGTCGTGAAGGCGTTACATGTTTCATTGTTGATCGTGATTTGGGCTGGCGATCAGAATACATCGATACGATGGGGGAATGGGGCCCTGCAGGTTTAGTTTTTGATAATGTAAGAGTTCCTGAGGAAAATATTTTAGGAGAAGTAGATAGGGGCTATAACCTGGGATTAGAATGGATTGGTTTTGCACGTTGGATTGTTGGAGCTCGTGCCGTTGGCTCTGCTGAAAGATTGCTACAAATGGCAATTGATTACGCAAAAGAGCGTGAAACATTTGGAAAGCCAATTGCAGAAAGACAAGCAATCCAATGGCAAATTGCTGATTCAGCAGTTGAAATTGAAGCGGCTAAATGGTTAGTACTTAATGCAGCGTTTACTTTAGATAATGGTGAAGATAATCGTCATTTAGCATCTATTGCGAAATTATACGGATCGAATATGGGTAATAGAGTTGTTGATCGCGTATTACAAATTCATGGTGGGATGGGTTACACAAGAGAACTTCCAATTGAACGATGGTACCGTGAAGCAAGATTATGGAGAATATATGATGGAACAGAT
>NZ_JBALMO010000395.1:0-1558 GCF_036963345.1 Bacillus sp. JJ722 | reverse complement strand
ATCTTACTTAATAGTTAGATTGTATAGTAAAAATATTTATTTAAAACAATTAAGGGGTGTAGAAATGAAGAAAATTATGCTACTCGTGTTCTTAGTAGGTTGTTTGTTAGCACTTTCATCTTGTAAATCTGATTCTGCTTCAACTCCTGACAAAGAGTCAAATAAAGACTCAGACACAGTAAAAATCGCAGGGATCTTTTCTTCCTCTGGGGGGGCGGCTCCACTAGGGGAACCTGAATTAGAGACATTGCAAATGTTAGTTGACGAGCAAAATAAAGCTGGTGGAATCAATGGCAAGAAGATCGAACTAATAACTTACGATGATAAATCTGATCAAAATGAAGCTGTATTGGCTATGAAGAAAGCGGTTACACAAGATAAGGTAACTGCCGTTATTGGAGGAACGATTAGCGGTAACTCATTAGCGATGCTTCCTTTAGCAGAACAAAACAAAGTTCCATATTTCTCTGTTGCTGCTAGTAAGCAAATTCACCGAGATGATAATGGCAAGGCAAGAAAATGGGTTTACAAAACACCGCAAGATGACAGACATGCTGTTGAAAAAATCTTAGGATTTTTAAAGGATAAAGGGTTAACAAAAGTAGCATGGCTAAACGTTGCGAACTCATTTGGTACTGGCGCCCATGAAGAGTTTGGAGAAATCGCTAAAGACTTCGGAATAGAAGCAGTTATCGAAGACGAATTTGAGGCAACTGTTAAAGATGCAAAGCCAGTGTTAACGCGTGTAAAAAAAGCAAAGCCAGAAGCGATTATTGTTTGGGGTACTGTTCAAGAATCAGCAGTTGTTGTTAAGAACATTCGTGAATTAGCAATTGACCTTCCTGTGTTAGCAAGTCATGGTGTGGCATCAAGCCAATTCTTAGAATTAACAGGAGAAGCTGGCAATGGTGTTGTTTTACCAGCTGGCAAGCTCTTAATTGCCGAGGATTTAGCTAATTCAAATCCGCAAAAAGAATTACTTCTTAAGTATAAAGAACAATATACCGCTAAATATAACAAACCTATTAGTACATTTGGTGCCCATGCATGGGATGCATATTATATGGTTGTTAAAGCGGTGGAAGCTGGTAACACTGATAGCGCTTCAATAAGAGACTATATTGAAAAGGATATGGGTGAATTTGTTGGTTTAACAGGTGTTTTCAATATTGATAAAGAGAACCATAATGGTTTAACTGCAGACAGTTTTGCTATGGTAAAAATCGTTGATGGTAAATGGACTTTAGAAGAAAAAGAATAATCATAGAATATGATGATCAGTGGTGAAAATCCACCACTGATTGTCAATTGTGAGTTAATAAGATGAATTTTTAATTTTGGAGGGATACAAATGGAAGTCATGAGTCAAATGTTACAACTACTGTTTTCCGGTTTAACGATCGGTTCCATTTATGCTTTAATTGCAATTGGCTTTGTGATCATTTATAACGTTACAGGAGTTCTCAACCTAGCACAGGGTGAATTCGCAATGTTTGGTGCCATGATTAGTATTTCTCTACTCAATACAGGGTTACCATTATGGTTAGCAATTATATGT
>NZ_JBALMO010000394.1:0-1698 GCF_036963345.1 Bacillus sp. JJ722 | reverse complement strand
ATCTCAGGATTCAAACCAAAGATAACTTTTTGACCTAATAATAAATTTCCTGATACACCAATATCAATGCTAATGCCTGAGATAAGGATTAAAATTACACTAAATAGTGAATGATCTTGAACAAAAAATAATAGTACAATAGATAATAGTACGAGCGCTATTGATACATTAGTCATTGTGAAAATATAACCTTTATCTGCTATTTTACCAATAGTAGGAGTTAGTAAAGCCCCAGCTATCGCAACAAAGCCAAATAATGCAATTTCATTATTTGAAAAATGTAATGGCTCAGACCTTAATAAAATTGGGATAACTGTCCAATAGAGACTAAATGTTGCAAATAAACATGCATGATAAAATGCTCTTTGTTGTAAAGGAGATGTATTTATTAGTAGCTTCACCATAGAAGCTATTAAATTTGGATATAACATGTTACTAGTCGATACTACTTCATAGTTGGGCAAAAATTTTATAATTAACAGTAATATGACAACTAGTGTTATTAATGAAAAAAGATATACCATTCTCCAGCCGAACCAATCAGCTATTCCAATAGATAATGGGCGAGCAACCATAATCCCAATCAATAAACCACCCATCACTTTACCCACATATTTACCTGTCTCTTCAATGGACACAATCCTCATTGTTAGTGGAACTAGCATTTGAGCTGCACAGGCTCCAATGCCAATTATGGTTGTGAATATTAAAAAAACAATTCCATTTGTCGAAATTAGCGTACCAATTAATGAAATAATAGTAAGCCCGATAAGAATTCCTATTATTTTCTTACTTTTAAATATATCAGCCATTGGTACGATAAAAAATAAGCCCAATACATATCCAATTTGTGTCAGAGTAGTAAGCAATCCAGATAAATCAGAAGAGATGTTCAAATCTTTTGCAATGAATTGTACAATTGGTTGTGCATAATAAATATTAGCAGCAAGTGAACCACAACTAATCGCCAAAATAAATATTAGAAAATTTGTCTTTTTAGTCACCTTTATCATTCCTTTAGCTTATCCTTATTAATTTTGGTACGTTCGTTCCGTAATGATTAAAAAAGAAAGACTATAGGTCTGCAATAGTCTTATCTACTAGATTATAGGCTAAATTTTTCTCTTTTTTATATCTGGACATTAAGTTAATGCTGTGATTTAAACTTAATAAAGAATATGCAACTAATTCAGAGTTAGCCTCTTGTGAAATTTCTCCTTTCTTTTTTCCTTCTTCAATGACTTGCTTAAATACTTTTTCAAGTTCATTAAAATCATTTAGAAGTATTTCTTCTATGGAAGGATCAATATGTCCAATAAGCAGTGAAGAATTAGTTATAATACAACTTTTGGGAATGTCATTTGAATAGCATTCTTCAATATGTTGATAAAAAAAGGATTTAAGAGATGCTTTATTGCTTATACCACTAAAAAGTAAACTTCTCTTTCGATAGCCATAGTTTTTATAATGTTCTAATACCTGTTTAAATAGTTCATCCTTATCTCCAAAACTATCGTAGAGAGTAGATCGACTTATTCCCATCGTATCAATAAGATCTGAGATATATGTAGCGTCATAACCTTTTTCCCAGAATAAATACATAGCTTTATTCAAAGCATGTTCTTTGTTAAAATTAATACGTCTACCCAATTTACAACACCCCCTTCATATAATTTAGTATAAAGATTACGGAACGAT
>NZ_JBALMO010000393.1:0-1445 GCF_036963345.1 Bacillus sp. JJ722 | reverse complement strand
ATATAGTATAGAACAAGATAAGTATGCAACGAGAAAGATTGTTATAGAATGCACTAATAAAAGTACTTTTAATGGAGATAAAATTCATGCTGTAAATAATAAGTTATTTAGATTGAATATAAAAAGAAATAAAGACGATTATTTCATAGATAGTATAGATTCTATTATAACTAGTAGAGACAAAGATTTAGAAAAATTTATCATAGATTATACGTCTAATCGATTAACTGATATAAAAAAAGCTAATAAATATTTGAAGACAGCTATACTAGAATATCTGGAGGTGGAAGGTAATGTCTGAAAAGATAGAGAGTATAGAGTTAGAAGCTTTTAGAGCATATAAGGATAAAAAAAAATTTGATTTTAATGTAGATGGTGAAGCAGCAAACCTTGTCGTAATCTATGCTCCAAATGGATCTGGGAAAACTACATTATTTGATTCAATTGAATGGGCTTTGACAGGTTCAATTTCTCGAATTTCTGATAATAATCAAGTCCATGATATTGCAGAAAAACAGAAGGGGAAAATTTTAAGAAATACAGATAGTAGTTTAGAAAATGGATTAGTAAAAATTAACTTAACAAACAAAGATTATATAGAAGTGAAGACTAAAAAATTGAACGGTAGACAAAAGTCAGATTACCGTCCTGGAAATACAGATTCGACAGGTATTTTCAAATCAGATATTAATAAAAAACAATTTGTAGAAAAAAACATGTTAAAGCATCATCAAATTGATAAGTTTTTAAGATTTCAAAATTCTAGAGAACGATATCAAGCTTTAAGTGTATTTTGGGACTCTGGCAAAGAAAGTGAAAAATATATTAGTCTCGTATTATTTACTAATGAAATTGAAAAATTCAATATAAATTTGAAATCGAAAATCCGAAGAATCAGGGGCGAAATTATAGAGTTATCTTTATCGCCAAGTGTAATACAGGATTTAGAAAAACAGATTTTAGAATTTAATAGTTATCAAAACGAGAAGATTTTGTTTTTTGATAATAATAATTATAAAGAGTTATATGATAATAGTTCTAAATCTAAAGTAGAAAAAGAATTATTATATCTGAAAAAATATACCCATCTAAATGAAATAGAGCAATTTTATAATGAATATAATGAAAATTATTCGAAATTCCGAATACAACTTGATAAAATAGAACAAAAATTATTGCCGAGCCGAAAAAAAATGCTTAATAACTTTACAATTAAGCAAACTTATAATACATACTTAAATGAATTAAATGAAGAAAATTTAAAAGTCACTTCGCAAGTAGAACGCGAGCTATATTTAGAGAAGAATAAGAGCCTTATACAGGATATTGATGCAAAGAGGGATACTTTATATAAAGGCTTATCAGATTATGAGAAAAAGAAATTAGAAATAGAAAAACTAAACTCTACAATTTTAAACAATATTCAAGTGAATGAAAAAGAGTTA
>NZ_JBALMO010000392.1:0-1239 GCF_036963345.1 Bacillus sp. JJ722 | reverse complement strand
AATTAAAATAATATCCAATAAACCTCCATTTATAGGGATTTTAGTTTGAAACATGTTGAATGATTAGGTTAAAATAAATAGAGGCTAATTATTTTAAATAATTAAAAGGGGGTGGAGTGTTTGAATCCATCTACAGATTCAATGAAAAAGATTGAAGGATATAAAGAATTGTTTAGTGATGATCCTTTATACCTTCATTTACAGCAAATGAACCTATTAGATAAATTATTTGAGCCTTGTATCTTTTACGAAAGAGTAGTATTTGATGCTACGACGTATTCGACAAAACAAGCAGCCGAACTATTAGGTATTCAAAACAATCAACAAACATTAATTAACTTCTTAAATAGAGAAGACTTTAACAATTATATTGTGATTTATAAATCGGGTAATAGGTATCGTTACGACTATAAAACATTGTTTCAATTCAAAATGATTTTATTACTAACAGAAATGAAATTAACACCTAGTGATATAGCGACCCTTACAGGAGCCAGGGCCGAATATTTAGCTAATGATCGTGTCTCCAAAAGAAGTAATTCAGGCTCTCATAATTCATTACCAAGTGAACAAATTGAACAAACGATTAATACTAAAGTAGCTGAATTACTTGGTACTTTCATAAAACATTACCAAGAAAATGAACAAAGGGTTCAAAAAACCAAAGAACTAGAAAGTAAGAAACACTCACTTTCTCAAGAACTGCATGTTTGGGAATCAGAAATGCGAGCCCTAATCGGAAGAATTGAAGATTTAGAAACTTATACCGATTTACATAGACAATTGTTAAATATGTATACCTCTAGCCCGAAAGAAGAAGCTGGATTTTGGAAGAAACTATTTAAAAAAGAAGTTACACAAATTGATGGTACTCCATTAGTAGAGGAAAAATTAACAGTCTTACAAAATCGTTTAAAGAAACTAATTGAAGAGAAAACACAATTAGAAGCCAAAAAATCAGCCATCTATGAGAAATTAAATGAAGTAGATCAACAAATAAAATTAGATCAACTGAATAAAACGAATGGACAATTAGAATCATCTACAACTGACTCTGCAGATGAATAAAAGTTAGAAGGGTGGGAAAATGGTTATGCTATACGGTTTTATCAAATATCTAGAAAATGAAAAATTATCACCACCAACCATTGATTCTTATAAAAAAGAATTGAACATTTCCTACCCTTTCTAAACACCCGTCATATAAACGGTATTGAACCTTATAAATTAAAGCTAGAT
>NZ_JBALMO010000391.1:960-1129 GCF_036963345.1 Bacillus sp. JJ722 | reverse complement strand
CTATAAAATAAGGGAATTAATTAGTAAATGGGGGAGAATGATGGATAAGTTATTACAAGAAATCGTAAATTGGGTCAGAAAGACTGATGAACAAATTATTATTGGCATTTCAGGACATGGTGCTGCGGGCAAAACAACATTTGCTAATAAGCTCGTTAACCTACTAAAT
>NZ_JBALMO010000391.1:0-873 GCF_036963345.1 Bacillus sp. JJ722 | reverse complement strand
CTACTAAATCAAAATGAAGTGAATTATATTAATACAGATTCGTATATTGTTAGTTCGAAGATACGAATGCATACCAATATCGACTATACATATCAAAATAAAAATCATTGTTACAAAATGACTGCTTGCCATCCAGCAACGCATCATTTGCCTTCATTAGAAAGAGATGTTCAGATGGTTAGAGAGGGTTTAGATTTATATACGATCGATACACATTATATGAAAAGCGAGTTAATTTCTTCGAGAAACAAAGTAACGATTGTAGAAGGAATGAGTGTCGCGTTTATTAATCCAGATTTATTTGATTTGAAAATTTACTTCTATACAGATGGTGAAACGGAATTAATGAGAAGGTCGAGCCGTGATATTGTTGAAAGGGGAGCCGATATCAATTATTTAAGGCAGTCCCATAAAGAACGTCGAATTCAGTATGAAGTTTTTATGCATCCGTACAGTCAGTATTTTGATCTTATTATAAAAACTTCTGATGAAGCAATATGTCTAGAAAAAAATACATTTGAATTTAAATGCTAAATAATCAAAAAATTGTTGTGATATTTATAGAAGGGTTCGATTATTGAATGACTATATTAAAACAATGAGGGAAATGATTGGACACGAAACTTTATTAACTGTTGGATGCGGCGCCATAATTGAAGATTGTTTATGACGTATTCTTTTGAAAAAAAGAGTTGATTATAATATTTGGGGAATTCCAGGAGGTATTATGGAGATTGGGGAAACCTTTGAAGAAACAGTAAAAAGAGAGGTTTTTAGGAAACCAATCTCAAAAATAATAAATTTTCACTTTTCGGAATATACTCAGGGGAAAATACTTTATCACAATATGCTAATGGTGATAAAGTATTCAGT
>NZ_JBALMO010000390.1:0-2650 GCF_036963345.1 Bacillus sp. JJ722 | reverse complement strand
AAACTTGCTGATTATGCAAGAATGCCTACATTTGGTGCTTTCTGTCTAGATGAAACCCCATGTATCTTCTTAAAAATCGTAAGGATTTCTTTCCTATCAATCAAACAAAGATAGCAAATAGAACTTATTGGACAACCCTTTTCTTTTATTTATCTTCACGCAATAAATACTCGTTGCCTTCGTTGTCTTTAAATGAAAACATACTTCCATATGGCATTCTCATCATTTTTCCTACTTCTATTCCTTTTTCTTGCATTTGTACATAAGCGTTATCAATATCAGTAGTGCTAAATAAGATGGATGGAGTGTCAACGTTAGTAGATGGATTATGTTGTTTCATTAGATTTTTATCATATAACACTAAAGTTGTGAATTCATTTGCGCTTGGACCAACTTCTAACCAAGTTATTGAAGGGCCCATTGTTTGTTCGAATTTAACAACGAAATTCATTTTTTCTGTCCAAAAAGTTTTTGCTGCTTCTTGATCATTTACATAAATGGTAATCTTTCCGATTTTGTTAATCATATGTATGTACCTCCGTTGGTATTGATTTTTGATAAAGGAATGTAAGGAAATCATTGTTTGGATAGAGTAGATGACTCTAGTATTACCTATGCATAGTACCTTTATTATGAAATGATATCGAATATACGTTCTTTTTGTCTAGTGCATTTAGATGGAAATTTAAAAAGTATTTCTCCAGTTAGAACCCGATTGGTTCAACTAATAATCGGTGGGGATGGACGAACCCTCCCCCACCGATTAAAGTTTCACTTTATATAAATCCATTATTACTTTAATTAGGTGAAAGTTGAACAAATCTACAATAAGCTACAAAATCCGCAAATTACGTTGTTCTATTATAGGTTTTATGGCGTGTCATGTTCATAGAAGGTTCAATATATTACTAGTAATTATATTGAAAGGGGGATACCTATGATTAACTGGAAAGTACGTTTTAAGAATCCAACATGGATTGTTACAGTGGGAATTCCATCGCTGATCATACTAGCTCAGATAATTCTTGCATTTGTGAATGAATTTATCACTCCAACAGGTTTTTCAATAACTGATGATGCGATAAATGGGTTTATGGGAATCGTCAACTTTATAGCGATAACATTCCTAGGAATTGGTGGAGTTGTTGATCCAACCACCAAAGGGGTCGCAGATAGCGATGCAGCGAAGAACTACAATGATCCTAATTAAATATAGTGTAATAAAGTAGTTTGTTTTTGTAATAGAGGGAGTAAGTGAAATAACATAAAAAAAGCAGTGAGACTCCTTTTTAGAGTCCCGCTGCTTTTGGTATATTATTATTATAACACTCTAGTAGCACTAGAGAATTTTGATGGGTTGTAAGATGAAATTTTAACAACATCACCAGTTTGTGGAGCGTGAATGTATTGTCCACCACCGATATAGATACCAACATGGTATGCTGGTTTACCCATAAATACTAAGTCACCAGGTTGTACACTGTTAACTGAAACTTGAGTTCCTGTATTTTGTTGAGCTCTTGATACCCTTGGTAAGCTAACTCCAACTGATCTAAATACATAGCTTGTAAATCCTGAGCAGTCAAAACCGCTTGGAGTTGTTCCGCCCCAAACATATGGTACACCAAGATATTTCTTAGCTTCTGCAATTACAGTTGCTGCACTACCTGATGAAGGTGCACTTACAGCTGGTGGATTACTTGGTTGTTTAGCAGCACTTCCGTTACTGTTGTTATTTTGATTAGATGGAGCACTTTGTTGATTGTTATCAACTTGAGTTTGTGATTGTTGAGACTCAGTTCTTTGAGCGCGTTCTTGGCGAGCTGCTGCTTCTCTACGTTGTTGTTCAGCAATACGTTTTGCTTCTTCTTCAGCTTTCTTTTTAGCTTCTTGAACCTTTTTCAGCTCAGTTTGAACAGTTGTTTTTTGTTTTTCGATAGCAACTTGTTCTTTTTTAGCAGCTTCTTGTCTTTTCGTGATTGTTGTTAGTTCTTTATCAAGTTGTGCTTTCTTTTCTTTAAGTTCTTCGTCTTTCTTCGTTAACGAATCTGTTAATTGCTTATCGCTCTCCATGATTGTTAAAACAGCACTCGTTTTTTGGAAGAAATCAGAAACTCCTTCAGACGTAAGTAAGACTTCTACAAGATTAAATTCTGTTGAACCGTTCATTTGCATGTTTTGTAAACGATCTTTTGATAGTTCAATAGAGCGGTCAAGAGATGCTTCAAGTTTTTCAATTTCAACTTTAGATTCTTCTACTCTCTTTTGGCCTTCTTTTACTTGTGTATTTAATTTTTGAACTTTTTCCATAGATTCAATGATGTCATTATCAATTTTACGAATCTTTGTTTGTAAATCTTCAATTTGATTGTTATATGTAGATAGATTTGTCGAAGTTGTTGTAGTTGGTGCAGCAAAAGCTGGAGCTGCTTGAATTAATAGAATCGCACTTAATGATAATGCAGCGATTTTCTTCATTGCTGATTTCTTCATATTATTAAAATCTCCATTTTCTATGTAAATTAATTTTTCGAATTTCCTAATTTCTAAACTAAATTTTATTGGTATTGGTGTCGAAAAACAAGGGGAAAACCCTTTCTTTCGACATATGTAATGAAAATATGTTCTTTGTAACATTGCTGTAATATTT
>NZ_JBALMO010000389.1:0-2461 GCF_036963345.1 Bacillus sp. JJ722 | reverse complement strand
ATAATTAATAGTATATAGTATTTATTCCAATAACTATATCTATAAAAACATTCTGAAAATATAATATGGTATTTTTATGAACTAATCATGAACAATGTGTTACAAAATCTATATTTTGATAATATATCTTACAACGAAACACCCTCTGTGAATAGTTATATGTGGTACTATTTAACTATTAAAAATTATTAGGGGGATAATTTTTATGCGATTAATATTTAAAATGACAGTAATTGTATGTCTTAGTTTTTCACAATTGTTATTAAGTAGTTCTGCTGAAGCGGCACATTCTTCTAATGAAGCAACTGTACAGTTTGATCAAGGACAAAAAGAAACAATAAATCAGTCGGCTTATAATATAACATATAATAATATTTTAAAAGCATTAAAGAATTATCAGGATACTGCAACATTTCCTGCAAAAAGTATATCTTATAAGCAGGTTGGATCAATATTAACTAAGGTATTAGCTGATCACCCTGAAATATTTTATTTTCAGCATAAGGGAACATTGGTTTATTCAAATGGAAAAATTGAATTAAAATATAAGTATTCTAAATCGAAAATCAATAAGATGGTTCAACAACTAAATAAGCAAATATCCTTAGTAATTAGTCAAACTGTTTCAAAAGGGGATTCTGATTTTGAAAAGGTTAAAGCTATACATGATTATATCGTGTTAAATTCAGCCTATGATTATACGAATTTCTTGAAAAATTCTGTTCCGGAAGCTTCTTATAATGCTTATGGATTATTGATAAATAAAATAGCAGTTTGTGATGGATATGCTAAAGCAATGAAATTACTGTTAGATAAAGTAGGTATAGAAACGCATTATGTGACCGGCTATGTGAATTCAGGTCTTCACGCGTGGAATTTAGTCAAAATTGATAAAAAGTACTACTATTTAGACACTACTTGGAATGACCCTGTACCAAATCGAAAAGGAAAGATTAGCTATAAATATTTTTTAGTACCAACGGCGTATTTGAAGAAAGATCACATATGGAGTAGTAAAGATTTTCCGAAAGCTGAATCAAATCGATATTCGTATTTTCAAGAGTTAACTAACTTTCAAGAAACCGAAAATTACTACTATTATAGCAACAGCAAAGATAATGCTAAACTATATAGAATGAACAAGGATGGAAGTGGAAAAGTAAAAATTTTAAATGCTAAGGCACCATACTTTGTTATTAAAGACCAGTCCATTTATTTCAGTAATTATTCAAATGGTGGATATTTATATAAATCGAACATTAAAGGGACAAGTTTAACCAGGCTCAATAAAGTACATTCAATCGACTTATACATACAGGATCATTATTTATTTTATACAAATAAAAACAAAGGACGATTAGAAAAAATCCGAATTTGATATACAAACAAAAAACATCCNNCTCGAATGTCGCAAATGAAAAAGTGCTCATTTACTTCCGATAAAGAGCACTTTATATATTTTAATAATTTAAATTTCACCTGTCCCATTACATGTAGGACAATCTTTGATAGCTGGATATAGTCTCGTTGCTCGTTTAAATGCAGCGTAGTAGGAGAACTGTCCTCCGTCAATTAAACGAATTAATTCATGGTCTAATGTCTCATAATCAGGATGCTGTTCATCAATTATTTTGCCGTCAAAGCATACTTTACATTGTGTCATGATATACCCCCAAGTTTGTATTTCAGTTTTAATCATACTATTTTTACAACTTATGGTCATGGAAAACGAATTTTTATTTACGCAAATAGATGTTGATTATCGTTAGATGAGTTAATCATTGATGAGAATGACAGAGGAGACAGCGCTAGCAACTTTTTTATCTTTTTGATATAAATCTGCTAGAACATAGGCAATTTGTTTCCCCATTCTATCCACTTTTGCTTCTACAAGTACTTCTCCTTGAAAGATTGGTTTATGAAATGTTGTATGTAAATCAATAGAAGCAAAGGATTGATTGTTTTGTAGTTTAGAAGCAATTGCATAGGCCATCATTATATCAGCCGCTGAAGCAACAAAGCCGCCCATGGCAACACCAATTCCGTTTATAAATTTCTCATCCACTTGCCAGATACCTCGAGCAATACCTTCATAAGCGTACTTCGCTTGAATTTGGAGAGTTAGATCACAGTTAGGGGGCTTTTCTCCATTAGTTACTACTTTCATTAAATCTTTCGCTTTAAATAATTCTCCCATAATGTTGTCTCCTTTCATAATTAGATAAAAGAAGCCCATTTCCTATTAAAATTGGAAATGGGCTGTTATCGTATTATCTCAGAATGTTAAATTGAGGATTTCTCCACCAGCACAGTTTACAATTTCAGCGCATGTTGTTAAACCATTGATTTTGTTTCAAGAAAATTAAACACAGTTAATTATAAAATATTTGTTAAAATTTAAATGTATTACTTAATTTAAGTTTAGCATGATTATATAGCATTCGCTAAATTTTTGTTTTAT
>NZ_JBALMO010000388.1:0-2072 GCF_036963345.1 Bacillus sp. JJ722 | reverse complement strand
GCTATATAGGGCCTACCTTCTTTGACTCCAAATACTTGATATTTTGAGAGATTATTCTTAGTCGATAGACTTAATGAATATGATTGCTTTTCCTTAACACTTCTTACAATATAGACACCGATTTCATCTTTTTTCTCAAAGAATAAAAAAGCATATGGTTCCTTTTTATCTTTATGCAATTCATAGTGTATGATTTTTAATCCATTCTTCTTAGCCCAAGCAAAAGCTTCTTTTCTATTAGGTATTTCATATTGTTTATCATCTATTTTATTTATTAAGGTAAAAGCTCCTATAACAAAAACTATAAAGACGATAGGAATTATTTTATTTTTCTTATTAAATTTAACCATTACTGATCATCCTTTCTATTCAGTTAGGTGTTTTATAGATTTTAGTAAAATTTTAGAGTAAGAGTTATATAGAATGAAATAACTTGCAGCGTACTTAAGTAGTTCTCTCAAAAAACACATGATATTATTTTTATTTTTTTAATAAACAAATTTCATCGATATAATTTCCTCTGTCTGCCTCATTTATTACACAATATTTAAAGCAATTAAAAAAGCAAGCATTGGTTGCGTTACACTACGTTACAGTAATCTAAGCGAAGAAAAACTTAAACATCTCTACTGAATTGCTAAAAATCCTCAAATGATGTTACTCACTATTTTGCTATTATATTTAATATATAATGGAACTTTGAAGTTGCGAAAGCACGTTTAGGTTGCTTTATCTATCCAAAAGTTTTATATAATTTCAAGTTATCCCCCCTCTTATATATGAAATAGGGCAGAAAAGGTATAGCCTTTTATTCGCTTTTATTTTCAAAAAATAAATGATTTACAATAAGTCAGGTATCAATTAAAAAGAGACTAAAGTTTAAAGCATAGATTTAATTACAATAAATTCATTTATGGTGCATCTATCTAAATCTAGGTATAAATTTTGAAAGAATGCAGAATTTATATTATTGCTGCACACAAAATGTTAGGACCAATTGCTGAACAAAATTAAAAAAGCACACATTTAAAAAATAGGTTATTATTTGTTCCAAAACTCGTCCTTTTCTTCTATAATGCAATCCACAACCGATTGCGCGGGCTTCTAGAATCTCACAAAAAATCTTCCATGATGATGATATGAAATTTTTAGATTTTTTGAAGAATCATTATGAAGAAGAACTTGAAAATACACCAAGAAAAAAGATTTATTTTAAGAGGGATAAGTTACGAGATATAGCTATTTGTGCCCTTTTTCTTGGTAGTGGAATACGCGTCAATGAATTAGCTAACTTGCGATTAAAAGACATTGAAGAAACAAACTCTGAAATATATGTAATGCGTAAGGGCGGAAAAAAAGATGCGGTAGTAGTTGTTCCAAGTGCTATGGGGGATTTACAAGAGTATCTAGCTGTTAGAAAAGACATCTACAATGCTACCGAAAATGAAAATGAATTTGTCTTTATTTCAAAGACTCATAACGCCACTACTCAACTTTCAAATGAGGAAATAGCAAGGCTAGTGAAGAAATACACAAAAGCATTCCAACAAAATAAGTCTATATCTCCCCATAAATTGCGACATACGTACGGTACAAAACTTATGGAACAAGAAAATGATTTACATCTTGTCATGTCTCAATTAGGTCATTCTTCAACTACAACTGCGGCCTTATATGTAAATCCAGATAAAGAGAAAGCATGACAAGCAGCTCTTCGAATGGTCAAAGATAAAACAATCACAAGCAAGAAGATATTTAAATACGATTAACAAAAAGGGTCTTCCTAGTAGAAACCCCTTTTTAAAAAAGTGATATTTAAAATTTGAAATTAATTAGTTTTTTTCTAATAACTCCACATTTACATTATTTAGTGGTATTTCAAATACTTCTTTGGATTCTATACACCCTAGATGAATTCGATACTCTCCGTTTTTTGAATAATGTTCCATAAATGCTTCTAGACCACCGGTTTTTTTATTAGTCATCCCAGTTATATAGAAATTATCGCCAAAGACAATTTCTATTAATACATAGTTATTTCGTTCATTAAGATATACAGTTATATTTTCATT
>NZ_JBALMO010000387.1:0-2730 GCF_036963345.1 Bacillus sp. JJ722 | reverse complement strand
AAATAATGTTTTAGGAGATGATGTAATGTGGAACAAAATAATGTTAATAATCCCAAAAATGAAGTTGTTGCTTCAAAACCATCTTTGTTTGGAATCATTTGGAGCCCCGTTGAACAATTTGAAAAAATACGTAATAGACCAACGATTTGGATTCCATTACTAATTGTTACAGTTATATATGTGATTGGTACATATTTTTCAATTTCACAAATGAATTATTCAGAGCTATTAGGTGATGCTATTCCAGCAGATCAAATGGAAATTGTGATGACAGTTAGTAAAATTGTTGGTGCAGTTGCTAGTGTATTTGTTCCAATTATCATGATTTTAATTTCTTCTGCACTTTATTTATTAGTGGCAAAAATTGCTGGTTCAAAAGTAACTTATCAACAACTATTGTCAATGAAAACATTAATTATGTTAATCTCTGCAATTGGTTTAATTTTCAATGGATTATTTAATATAACAATAAACAATGAATCAGATTATACGATTACTAGTTTAGCGGGTGTTTTAGGCAGTGATAATGTAATGTTTGGTTCTGTGGAATTATTTACAATTTGGAGTGTTGTTCTTACTGCAATTGGCTTACAGAAGACTGCTCAGTTATCAAAAGGACTTTCTTGGACAGTTTCGATTGCATTCTACTTAATTAGTCTAGGTTATACATATGTTAGTTCAATAATTGCAGGGGCAAGTGGTTTGTATTGAAGACAGAATTAAAGGGATAAATTATTATTGAAATTAGATTTTTTCGAATAAAATCTAGGTTGAATTCACAATATCTATAAAGCGTGTAATTCATTTAAAAGTTAGTAGTAATTGTGGTAAAATAACAAAGGTATAAAAAACTATATACACATTTACTGAAGATTTAAGGAGAGAATCTCATAATGGAAAAAGTTCTCGTATTCGGACACAAAAACCCAGATACTGATACAATTTGTTCAGCTATTGCATATGCACAAATAAAACAACAAATAGGCGTACAAGCAGAAGCGGTAAGATTAGGAGAGGTAAGTGCAGAAACACAATTTGCTTTAGACTTTTTTAATACACAGGCTCCGAGATTAATTGAAACAGCTGCAACTGAAACAAATCATGTTATTTTAGTTGATCATAACGAACGTCAACAAAGCGTAAATGATATCGATCAAGTAACGATTCTTGAAGTTATTGACCACCATAGAATTGCTAACTTTGAAACAAGTGATCCATTATATTATCGTGCAGAACCAGTAGGATGTACGGCTACTATTCTTTTGAAAATTGCTAAAGAGAAGAACATTAGCATTACTAAAGAAATTGCAGGATTAATGTTATCAGCTATTATTTCAGATACTTTGCTGTTTAAATCTCCAACATGTACGGAGGAAGACGTTGTTGCTGCTAAGGAACTTGCTGGCATCGCTGAAGTTGATGCTGAAGTGTATGGTCTTGAAATGTTAAAAGCTGGAGCAAATCTTTCAGATAAAACAGCTGAGCAACTGATTTCAATTGATGCAAAAGAATTCCCAATGGGTTCTTTCAAAGTAGAAGTAGCACAAGTAAATGCAATCGACGTTAGCGAAGTAATGGCCCGCCAAGCAGATTTAGAACAAGCTATTTCTAAAGTAATTGAAGAAAAACAATTAGACTTATTTATGCTTGCTGTAACAGATATTTTGAATAGTGATAGCACAGTGCTAGCTCTTGGAAAAGAAGCTAATGCAGTTGAACAAGCATACAATGTAACATTAGAAAACAACACATCTCTATTAAAAGGTGTAGTTTCACGTAAGAAACAAATTGTACCTGTTTTAACGGATATTTTTGTAGCGAAGAATTAATATATAGAAGGAGCAGCTCTGTTTAGGAGCTGTTCTTTTTGTATAGCAAATGAATGGCATGCTACAATAAAACTGTAAGTTTTCTGCATTTTAGGGAGTGAATACAAATGAGAATAGTATGGGACGCAAGCGCCATTCACAAAATAAAAGAAATGACAAATGGTAAAGAAGGCTTCTTTAAATTAATATATGACACAGAAGATTGTGGTTGTGATGATGGTGTTACAACGCTTTGGTTTATTAGCGAGCCAGAAGGAAATGAAATAGAAGCAGAGACAAATTTCAGTAAGATTCTTGTTGATCGAGATAAAGTGGTCTATATGGAAGAAGAATTGAAGATTTCATGTGTGGAAGAAAGTCATGTTTTTCGTTTAACTTCACCAAACGGAATTATTAATCCTTTTATGCGATTTTATAATTGGGTTAAATAATTAAATTTAGGTGTATATTATATGGACAATTGGAGTACTTGTGTAATTCGCCCAATAGTTCT
Organism: Bacillus sp. JJ722; assembly: GCF_036963345.1. Taxonomy (NCBI): domain Bacteria; kingdom Bacillati; phylum Bacillota; class Bacilli; order Caryophanales; family Bacillaceae; genus Bacillus; species Bacillus sp. JJ722. The sequence goes on along the minus strand of NZ_JBALMO010000387.1, from coordinate 408 downwards.
TGACTCTTGCAGCATATAATTTAATGAGTTAAGGAACAGGAGGGATTATTTTGAATACTCAATTCCCAATTGATATGAATGATATTAGAAGAGTTGGATTTGGTCGTCCAGGATTCGGTTTTGGCCGACCATTCGGCTTCGGTCGACCATTTGGATTTGGATTTGGGTTTCCATTTTTAGGAGGATTAGCACTAGGTGCAGCTCTTGGTGGAGGCTACGGTTACGGTTATGGATATCCATCTCCATATTATTCGTATCCATATTCAGATTATGGATACCCGTATTATTTCTAATCAAAAACCGCCTCACATTTTGAGGCGGTTTTTTTATTGGTGATATCATTGAGTAAAATCCATTTCCTTTCCAAGAAAAATAGTAGAATGAATACACTTTTAATATATATACTGC
>NZ_JBALMO010000386.1:510-1330 GCF_036963345.1 Bacillus sp. JJ722 | reverse complement strand
GAGTACAATGTATGTTGGAAGAAAGAAGGTACAGAAGTGTTTGATAACATCCATAAGGTAGATTTAGTCATTATGGATGTTATGCTTCCAGGTGAAGACGGCTATCAAATTACAAAGAAAATAAAAAATTTAGGATTAAATATTCCAATTATTTTTTTATCTGCCAGAAGTGATATGGATAGCAAACTTAAAGGTTTAACAATGGGGGAAGATTATATGATAAAGCCATTTGATCCTAGAGAGCTATTACTAAGAATGCAGAAAATGCTAGAGAATAAGTATGGTACTTTTACACAAATCAAACATTTATATATCGACGCTGAACATAAAAAGGTTTTTAATAGTAGCTTGCAAGATGAAGTTGTTTTTACTGCGATTGAACGTAAAATATTTTTCTATTTATATGAAAATAGGGATAGCATTTTAACGAAAGATCATTTCTTTGATTACTTATGGCAACTCGAAGATCGAAATCCGAATATCGTGAATGTACATATAAAAAAAATTCGAGCTAAAATCAATGATAAAATGGGTGAGATAATTCAAAATCTTTATGGAGAAGGGTATAGACTAAATACCATTGTGAAGAAATGAAATTAAAGAAGAAATACCAGTTAATTTTATTTTCGGCTATTATCTGCGTACCAATTTTATTACTAATGGTTGGTGTCCTTACAGCAATCATTTATGATATAGCCTTTAAAACGAAGAATAATGGTATACCTTTTCATGAATCTTTTGCATATCCTACAATGCTAGCCATATTTCTTTTATCACTATTATTGTTAGCCTTTTTATTCTCGAGATCTATTAATTCTTT
>NZ_JBALMO010000386.1:0-439 GCF_036963345.1 Bacillus sp. JJ722 | reverse complement strand
GGTAAATTTATTAATTGAAAGAACAACCTATCGAGAATTAGAACTTAAACAACAAGAAGCAATAAAAAAGGAACTCCTTAATAAATTAAGGCACGATATTAATACACCTTTAACAGCAATTAGATTGCAATTATTTTATTTAGAAGGTCAATATAATGATCAAGTGCCTATACTAGAATCATTAAATCAACAAATACAATATATAGCTGAATTAACCAATGAATTTAATATACAATCCACTGACACATTAGAGAATTCTTATATTTTAAATGATGAAGTGAATATCAATGATTTATTAGAAACCATGGTTAAAAAGTGGGGTTATTTATATAGTATTCATGACATCTAATTAATATATAATCCAGTAAATAAAGATTTGATATGGATTAGTAACGATTTGTGGATTCAAAGGTTAATTGATAATGTCTTCCAGAATACG
>NZ_JBALMO010000385.1:0-1681 GCF_036963345.1 Bacillus sp. JJ722 | reverse complement strand
CAATAGTATATTGTCTATATAAAAATAGTAAAAACATATTCAAATAATAATCAAAACCATTCATAATTGTTTCTTTTCTAAGATTGGACTTACAAAATATCAAAAGATATTTTGTAAAACTGTCAAGCAGTCCGATTTCTTTCACTCAAATGTCGGCCGATGTGATTCATTACTGGTTTTAAGAGTTTAAAAATTCAGAAAATAATAAATTTTATATATGTTCATATTTTATTTTTATTTACTGTTAGTGTAAAATACATGTTAACTAACTATCATTAGACTACAGCTAATCTTAGGAGGGTACTCACTATGAATTTGGAACAATTAAAGTATGTTATAGAAATAGCAAAGCAACGGTCTATTACACACGCTGCTGACAAACTTCACGTCTCTCCTCCATCAATCAGCAAATCCATTTCAAATTTGGAAAATGAACTAGGAATTGTACTTTTCAGTCGTTCAAAAAAAGGGATGATTCCCACACAGCAAGGGAAAGCAATAATCAAAAAAGTATTCGAAGTGATGACAAAACTAGATGAGCTTAAGGAAGAGGCAAAATTCCAGGAAACATTAACAAAAAACAAGTTAAAAGTTTTATGTGCACCATCTATGTCTTACCCAGCATATTATTCGTTACTAAAAATTCGCGAAAAATTTCCAGATGTTATAATTGAAATACAAGAAAAACCTCCAAACGACGTATTAAAGGAAACAAAATTGGGTGAATGTGATATCGGCTTATTGCCTATAAGGCCAGAGTTACTAGATAATGAATTAGACATCGTGTACGAAGTTTTATCAATGGGAGGAGCCTATATTTGGGTAGGAAGACAATCACATTTATATTCTCTTGAATTTGTAACTCTAGAGGATTTTAAAAATGAACGTTTAGTTATGCATAACGGAGAACATACTAGTCGTTCCAAGGATTTATACTTTCCTAGTAACGAAGTTGTATTTTCTTCCAATAATATAGGCATTCTTCGAAAGGCTGTTAAAGAAGGTATAGGTATCTCTATAAATAGCTTTGGATTTTTTTTGAAAAATGAAACTGATGTACTAAACGGAGATATCAAAATTATCCCTATTAAAAATTTACCAACTGCTACTCCATATGGGTATATTCGCTTATTTAACAAGCCATTTTCAGAGCCTGCTAATAGTTTTTTAGATTGCTTAAAAACATATTTTATTAATGGTACATTGTGACTTTGGTACACAAGATAATAAAAAAAGAGAGTAAAGAACATATATTGTTTCTAATCAACAAACCAATTTTTGTAAATATATGATACTTTATTCGATTATAAGAATATGTAGATGGTATAATAAAGTAATGAGACATTCACAAGGATGGTGAGTAAAATGAAACTTCCGAATGAACCGTTCGTTACATATGAGGAATTCTTAGAAATGAGAAAAGAATCAGATCAATTATTAGAGTATATTGATGGAGTTGTATATATGTCTCCATCTTCTAGTACCAAGCATCAACGAATCTCTATGCGATTGAGTATTCAATTGGGGAACTTGTTAATGGGAAAAGAATGTGAAGTTATAGCAGCTCCTTATGATATTGTACTTTCTGATGAAGAGAATGAAAAAAAAGTTGTAATTCCAGACTTATCTGTTATCTGTGATCCATCTGGTTTTGATGAGCAGCGTTATGTTGGTGTTCCTA
>NZ_JBALMO010000384.1:0-3709 GCF_036963345.1 Bacillus sp. JJ722 | reverse complement strand
GTATAATAGCATTGAGTACGATAAAAAAGTAAATGGAGATTAATAATTACGCTTTTGAAACAGTAAAGATCCTTTTCTTATGCTTAATATAATTATTTGTTTGAATTGTCATATTTTAGTGATTTTTTGAAGTTTGGATTAACTAAGAAGCAAATCAAAAATGTATTAAAAGGGATAGTTTAAGGATGGTTTCCTCCTTTAAAAATCCTCTAATTTTACAATACGAATGGTTGTGAGAGAATCAATTAATCTAAAGGATGAATTGGTGGAATCTTTTATTACGTTTGTAGAGTTGTAATATTCCGTCAAATGTTTAAAAGGGCATAATAACATATTTGAAGTGGATACTAGAACAATCGACTTGTGTTGTAATAAGAAGAAATAAAATATAAATGAAATGGCTGTTTTCTTTTTATTACAAGAAAAAACTTAAATACATATGATGAAAAGGAGTTACGATGACAAAGAGAGAAGAGATTAAAGAAATAGGATGGAACTTAGACAATAGTTATGCACATCTACCGAATACTTTTTTTACTAGCCATAAGTCAACCGCTGACAGCTCACCGGAATTGATTATTCTCAATAAATCTTTAGCAACATCACTTGGGTTGAATATTCAAGGGCTAGAAAGCAAAGAAGGTGTAGAGGTGCTCTCCGGAAATCGGATTCCTGATGGAGCTTTCCCTCTTGCTCAAGCTTATGCGGGACATCAATTTGGGCATTTTACAATGTTAGGAGACGGTCGGGCCCTCCTGATTAGCGAGCAGATTACCCCTTTGGGTGAACGGTTTGATATTCAATTGAAGGGTTCAGGACCAACGCCATACTCCCGCGGTGGTGATGGAAGGGCGACCCTTGGGCCAATGTTACGTGAATACATCATTAGTGAAGCCATGCATTCTCTTGGTATTCCTACTAGCCGTAGCCTTGCGGTGGTAACAACTGGTGAGTCAGTATTCCGAGAAACTGAATTGCCTGGTGCTATATTGACGCGTGTGTCGGCTAGTCACCTACGGATTGGAACTTTTCAATATGCTAGAAAATGGGGCGAGCTTCAGGAACTTCAGAGCCTAGCAGACTATGCTTTAAAGCGCCATTTCCCAGACATTGAAGCTGATGAGAATCGATATCTTTCATTGCTTAAGGAAGTGATTAAGCGTCAGGCTTTGCTGATTGCTAAATGGCAACTGGTTGGATTTATTCATGGGGTGATGAATACCGACAACATGACTATTTCTGGAGAAACAATTGATTACGGTCCTTGTGCCTTTATGGATGAGTATGATCCAGCAACAGTATTCAGCTCAATCGACATTCAAGGTCGATACGCATATGGCAACCAGCCGCATATTGGAGCGTGGAATCTAGCGCGCTTTGCAGAAACATTATTGCCTCTTTTACACGAAGATCCATCACAGGCTGTCAAAATGGCTCAGGATGCCATTTCAGATTTTTCTGAGTTGTATCAAAGTAATTGGCTTGAAGGTATGAGGGCAAAACTAGGAATATTTAATCAAGAGAGCCAAGATACAGCCCTAATTGAAGAACTTCTCAAAATCATGCAAAAGTATCGTGCGGATTATACTAATACTTTCCTAGCACTAACTTTTGAAAAACATGAGGATTCGGTTCTGTTTGGTACACCAGAATTTGCAAAGTGGTATGAGATGTGGCAAGCGAGACTAAGTAGACAGCAGGAATCGAGAGCATCTTCTCAGCAGTTGATGCGTGACAGTAATCCTGCGCTAATTCCTAGAAATCACCGTGTTGAAGCTGCACTTGAAGCTGCGGTGAACGAGGGAGACTTCAGCGTAATGGAGCGTCTTCTTCATGCTCTTTCAAATCCATACGCGCACACCGCCGAACAGGCTGAATACTGTAAACTTCCAGCTACATCATCCATTCCTTATCAAACCTTTTGCGGTACCTAATTTACCGTAAAAAGTATTTGAAAAAAGCTGTTAGAAATAACAGCTTTTTTGATGTAGCTAACGATTGTGAAGTAAATTAGTAATAGATGTAGCTTTGTAATAAAGTTTGTAAAAAGGATGTCTCTAATCCTTATATTGCAGAAAACTAAAAGAATCACTTTCGAAAAAAGTTTGATCATTTCTATAAACTCTAATGTACTAAAGCCTTTTAGTACATTAGGATATTGTACATAAGAGGATCATCGATATATTCATTATTATTTAATTTTTTTGCGAAAATTTCCAAGAATATAATTCCTCAGTTTCTTTATACTTTATTGCTCCTGTTTTTTCTAACACTCTATGAGATGCAATGTTGTCTTTTTCTGTATCTGCAATAACAGTTCTAACATTAGGTTGATTTAACAACCATCTTTTGATATTTTCAACAGTTTCCGTCATATATCCATTCCCTTGATATCGGGGTATAGTATAATAACCAATTACCACTTCGCCATTTTCATTCGGAAGGCCTTTTATCATTATTCCACCAACATAAGTATTTATTTCTTTCAACACAATTGCCCAATTTGTATGCCATATATATTTTTTCTGATCATTTAACAATTTAGAAAGTCGAATTTCTAATGCAGGTTTCAGTTCTGGATCAACGAATTCTGCTGTTTCTCTTAGAGCTAAATTCTTTTCCATTTGATTTTGACTTTCAATAAGTAACTTCATATTATCCGAATTTAATGGTATTATTCTTAATCTTTCTGTATTTAATTCAATCATAATAACTCTCCTATCATAAATTGTAGACTATGTGTAATAGACAGAACAAGTATAATAATAGGTATATGTTATTGGCAGCGACTCCTAATAATTTGAATTCAAAAATATAGCTAGTAAATGGATACTAGCCAGTATTAATGTAACTTCAGTTTATCATTCCATAATATTACTGTAAAACCATTTAGTGTTTGATTTTTTTAAAAGTTTTACTAACCTGCAACCTTAGCATAAAAAGAAATTACACAAAACAAAACTCCCAATCTGTAATTCCAGTTAACCTTTATTTCAAATCAACAGCAAAGGGAAAAAATATCGCATCTTTTTTATAAATATCGTGACTTTATTTCAAAGCCAAAATAGAAGTTTTTTTAGCAGATTTATTGAATATTAAACAAATACGTTTTTAGAAATGAAATATAATTTCTCAGTTGAGGTGTTTTCCATGTTAAAGTTTTTTGAATACAACTGGCAAGTAAGAGATGAATGGATTGATTGGTGTTATCAGCTTAATACTGAGGAGTTACATAAAGTTCGTACTGGTGGAGTAGGAAGTATATTGTATACACTCTTTCATATTGTTGATGTGGAATATAGTTGGTTTCGAGGTATTCAAAAAAAAGAAGATTTAGTCGTTCAGTTTGAAGATTATAACACAATTGAAAAAGTCAAATCTCTCTCAGATACATTCCGAATAGAAATAGTTGATTTTTTAAAATCCAACTTTCATAATATGGAAAATGAGCTTGTAAGAGTTTCTTGGGATGATGATGAATACACTAATGATGAAATATTACACCATATCATAGCGCATGAAATACATCATATTGGACAACTTTCTATATGGGCTAGAGAAATAGATTTAAAGCCGGTAACAGCTAATTTTATTGGACGAAAACTAAAATCTATCCATTCATATTAACTTATCTGGTTCAGAAAAATTACTAATGGAGGATTTTTTACTTGAAAACCAAAACCACCATTTTGTTAAAATGGTGGTTGCA
>NZ_JBALMO010000383.1:0-4314 GCF_036963345.1 Bacillus sp. JJ722 | reverse complement strand
ACGATATGTTTATTTTACAAATAATGTCTTACATACTTCTTTATTTATACTTAAAATTTTCTTAATAATGAGTACTGCGATTTAAATGGTACTTATTTTTAATAATATTGAGAAAAGAATAGTTTTTATCCTACTTCAAATTCACACACTTGACTCCAGTTGGTTGCTTAAAAGACTACTAAACATTCCTCTTTTGTCTTTAGCTAACTTATTATATTCACCTATTTGAATAATAGACCCTTTATCCATTACTAACACTTGATCCGCATTTCGAATCGTAGACAATCGATGCGCAATGACAATAATAGTCATGCTACCTTTTAATCTTTCGATAGCTCTTTGAATCTTTGCTTCACTTTCTGTATCTAGTGCACTCGTTGCTTCATCTAATACAAGAATGGAAGGTTTACGTAAGATTGCTCGTGCTAGTACAAGTCGTTGCCTTTCTCCTCCTGAAAGTTTAATTCCTCGATCTCCAATTAATGTATCTAATCCTTGAGGTAACTTTCGAACAAAATCCGCTGCTGCTGCAAATTCTAAGGCTTTCCAAATGTCCTCTATACTTGCATGATAATCAACGAGTATTAAATTCTCTCTTATCGTTCCATTAAATAGAAATGGATCTTGTGGGATATAACTTATTGACTTTCTAAATGATAATAATTTTTCATTTGTAAGTGGTAAATTATCAATAATTACCTCACCTTTGTCAGGTTTATTTAATCCCATTAACAAATCAATCAAAGTGCTTTTGCCAGCACCAGATTTACCAACAATAGCTGTCATACGATACGATGGAATTTTAATGTTAATATTTTTTAGTGTATATATATTTTCGTTAGGATTATATTTAAAATAGACATTTCGAGAAGTCAAGCCTTGCTCCATAGTAATTGGAATTATGTCTTTATGATCTAAAGCAGATACTTCTTGAGCATTTAAACATTCCTTTTGTAACTCCTCTAACGCTTTAAACGAAGGGATACAGTATCCAAGTTGCTCTAAATTAGATTGAATAACTGCAAATCTTGGCCACAACCTAGCAAAAATCACAGTAATCACTACTAATTGTGCAGGCTGAGCCATAAACATTTGGATTGAGAAGTAAGCAAAAGTTGCAATTAATAATCCAGAAACAATTTTGAATATTACTTGAGACGTTGTATTAACCATGGTTAAGTTGATATTATTTTCTTTCATTTTTTTGCTTAAAGAGATAAACCAGTCCATATGAGCAGCCTCTAATGAATTACTTTTGATGTCTTTTATTCCATTAAAGTGATCTGTAATTCCAGCCATATAGGTTTTTGATAACTGAAAAGTTTCCTCTCCTAAAGCGCTAGATTTTTTAGTAAACTTTTTAGAAAGCATAATTAAAATTAATCCAAAAGCTATTATAAAAATGGTCATTTTAGCTGATAAATAGAATGCTATACTAATTTGAATGAAGGTAAAAATAAGGTTAGATACAAACCTAAAAAATAAATAAAGACCATCGCTCACATTAAACGTTTCGTTTGCCATGATATTAATGATATCAGACTTTCTTTTTTTCAAGAAAAATGCCCAATTTGCCTGAAGTAAACCTTTATAAGTATCCTCTCTTAAACGTACAATAAAATTTTGTTGAATTTTCACACTTAATATAGTTTGATTTCTTTGAAAAATGCTCTGCCCTCCAATTAAGATCACATACACTCCTAAGATCATAACAAGTTGTATCTCTTTGGGAATCCCAACAAATAAATTATTAATTCCATTCAAAACAGGAATATCAACTGTATTTAAATCAAACATACCTGTTAAATCAATCAATGGAATTAGCAAAAATATGCCCACACTCTCAAAGAAACCAATAAACATCATACAGATTAGATTGATATAAAGAATCTTGCCTGAATAGTTATGTATTTGCTTGATAAAGTATAAGAGATGCTTCAAAACTTATCCTCCTATTCTTTTAATATTCTCCTCTATATCAAAAGTGATGAATATTTAACCATTACACATAATCTTTGCTTTGCAACTCGTTCGTTCTCAATACCTTCGCAAATTTTGCTACGACCGTAAATCTTTCCATAACTTCAGCACCTGAAATATAATAAGGTCCACTTCGCAACCAGGCATGTGCAATAAAGTCGCCATTTTCATCTTTAGATGTCCCTAAATAAAGAGTACTTTCAATATTTCTTTTCTCCAACATCTTCATACCAGCAATCGCTTTTACAAGGCACTGACTTTCCCAAAAAGTATAACGGCTCATAACTCGAATAGCTTGAGAAATACGAGCTATATCTTCTTTTTGAGATGAATTTAGTGTAAACGAGGTCTCTTTATTTTCCTCACCTAGAGTAGGAGCCACTTTTGAAAAGGGAATACTCTTCAGATAACGGGCTATTCCTAAATAAATAAAAGCCTCGATAAAGAGAAATTTTGTTTTTATATCTAGTTTTAAAAATGTTCGAACCTTCATTACCATGTTCATCATTCCCTTCTAAAGCTAGACAACTATGAATTTAGGAATTTACTTGTTCCTCTATTTGGATTAAACCTTCTTCTAGTAATTGCTCTAAAAACGAACTAACTTGTTGCTCACACTCCGCTTGACTTATATCATAATTTGTAAGCAATAAAGAAATAAGATCTTGAAAAGCAATAGGCTCTTTAAGTAGGTCCCAAATTTCTCCTCCTAAATGACCTAAATTATAATACTTACTATTCTGGATATTCAACATAACCTTCTCTCCATCCATATCACTAACGATATTCCCTGCCTTTTGACTAAACAAATGATTGTTTGTAATTTTTCCGTTCATAATCATGTCCTTTTTCCTCCATTTTAATTGTATTTAAAATAACATCTGTTAAATCATGTGCTGTAAATCGAGTTGTTGGTCTACATAACTGGAAAAAACTAATTTTATTAATCATCTTAGAAGATATATTAAAATGCCAATCCATTAATCCAGATTCTTGAATAAAAAAGTTTCGATACGTATGATAGAACAGTTTATAAAATCTTTGTAAATCTTGAATTGGATGTATTTTAACCTCTTCATTTTCAGTACTTGTCACTAACTCAAATATGCCAGCAAGAGGTAATGATTCGGTAGCAAACATAGATTGAACGGGAATAGCAAATTTATCTGCTCTAGAGATAAGTGAACGATATTGATTTGATTGCATTTCAAAATGATTTAAACTTTCTAACCATAATTTTTGTTGCGGATAAGCTGGAGTTACCATAGGGATGTTTTCCTCATTAAGCGTTACTGGTATTACATCATCACTTAATAGCTTGTAGCCTCTTTTTAAAAAAGCTGAAGCTAAGGTGGATTTCCCTGCGCCAGAATCCCCCACAATCGCATAAGCCTTTCCTTCAATCGCAATCGCACTTCCATGTAGAGGTAAAATTCCCCTTTGCAATAAGAGAGCTCCCATACAACTGCCTAGTATATAAAGTCGAATTTCGTCTTCATGCGCCTCTCTTAATGGAGAAAATACTATTCTATTACCATTTTCAATACTAAAATAACCTACGTCAGAGATGTGAAACATTATCCAATTTGGTTTAATGATGAAATTAGATTCAGCTTTAGATTGCTCCGACCATATCGAATAGAGTTCTGCTTTTTCTATAACAATATCTGCATTATGATCTACAATATTAATACGAGTTAATTCCGGTAAAAGGATTTCACTTGATATGATCATTCCAAATGCTTTATAAAGATTTTTTTTCAAAACAGCATTCATCTAACTATTTCTCCTTCTTTTGAGATAGCCTTTTATTGAATTGATTTCAACGAAAATAACCCCTAATTATTATTAATGTTTAAAATAAGAATAAAAAAATAAATCCCAGTTTTATCTGATTACCCCCTATTATTTATAGGGAGTAATCACTAAATTGGTCTTATTATACAAGGCTCTATTTATGCGTAATAAACCAATATCTGTCTATTAATAAGTCCCTTTTTTAACTATCCCACTTATGATGTCCATTGCCGTTTCCATTGCCGTGGCTATTGTGTCCATTGCCGTTTCCATTGCCATGATTCCCATGACCATTACCACCACGACCAAAAGTCTTATTCACATCAAGAACTTTCAATTCAAGATTTTTCCATTCTTTTTTCATTGCTATCACCCCCTTTCAATATAATGAATTAAAATTCAAATAATATATTATGTAGTTCTTTCGAGGGAGGACAAGCATGAATTTTTCATGCCAGTTTTTTTAAACATCAGTAAATTAATTCTTACATTATTAGCACTTTACTTTTACGAATTATATGTTCTTTATAAAGAACA
>NZ_JBALMO010000382.1:0-1196 GCF_036963345.1 Bacillus sp. JJ722 | reverse complement strand
AAAAGAATCTATTAAAAAAGTTGAAACTAGATGTGCTAGGATCGTATCTAATAAATCATTCACCTAGTGATCTTTCTATTTCTTCTTACGATAAATCAATGCCGAACCGCTTCGGTATATTTCTAAGCTACAAAATAATTACAATTCTACATTTATTTACGTTATTATTTGTAGTTAACTTTTTTAAATTAGTTCCGATATTTAAGTAGTGCAAAATTTAAATTACATATAGTAGGGACGGAGACTCGCATGAAATCAATAAGAAATAAAATCATAGTAGGTGTAACAACGATTTTTTTAATCTCTTTTTTAACAGCGATTTTTCTTACTAACGTGTTGGTGAAAAATCAAACAGAAAAAATTGTTGATAATGTGGCAGAAGTGAACATCGAACTTTTAGATGAAATGCTTAAAACGTTTTTAAAAACACATGAAGAAAGTTTAAATCAATTAGCTCGAAATAAAACCTTTGTGGAATTTAGCTACGCTCTAAATTCAAATAATAAGGAACTAGCAAGTAAGTTAGAAAAAGATTTCTTTGATGAATCTAAACTATTTATGAAACAATACCCTTCTACAATCGCTGTGATGTTCGGATCTTCAAATAAACAATATAGGAATTACCCAGTTAAAAACTACGATTCTACCTTCGATGTGACTACTCGTCCTTGGTATACAAATGGTATCCAGAACAACGATAAAGTCACAGCAACCGATCCATATATAGATGCTAGGACAAATGAATATGTAATAACTCTATCCAAAACGATGAAATATGGTGATCAAACAACAGGAGTTCTTTCGATTGATATTTCATTAGACAATATGATGAAGGTAGTAAATGATAATGAAATGGCCTTTAAAGGTGAGCCATTTATCATAAATAATGAAGGCCTTGCCATTGTTCATACAACTAGACAAGGTGAAGATATTTCAGACCTTTCTATCGTTCAAAAGATACTAAAAAGTAAACAATCAAAAGGTAATATAGAATATGAATTAGATAATGAAATGAAAATGCTTCACTACAAAAAAATTGCAAACACGAACTGGATTACAGGGATTTTCTTTGATGAGAAAGAGATTTTTGAGCTTGCTGACAATGTTCGAGACTATTTGCTTATATTAGGAGGTATTATCTTAGTTATAACAGTGGTTGCGATCGGATTTATTTCCCTAGCTATCACTCGCCCGAT
>NZ_JBALMO010000381.1:223-1956 GCF_036963345.1 Bacillus sp. JJ722 | reverse complement strand
AGAAGAAATAATACTATTAAGCCTTAAATTAATATTAGTAAATTAAATATGGGTATAATAAGAAAAATTTTAAACTTTAATAGATAAAGGGATAAATTATTTATTTTTTTTTGTTTATATTTATTGGCCATATAACCTGTGTTAAATACTGAACAGATAGTACAAAATAAGAAAAGATATGCAGTTCCTTTACTAATTGAAATATCAGGCTTGAAATTTTGCAAAGTATAAATAATAAAAAGTAAAGATACTACAATCGAAATTATCAAATTATATTTTATAGATTTGAACATGGAAACCCTCCTAGTTAACTTATTTTAATAAAAGGTTAACATATAGAAGTTGGAAAAAAAAGACTTAGCTACTAACATCTAGTTTAAATCAGTTCCTTTTTTATTTTGTTCCTGTCCTAAAATTATTGTACTGTAACTGACAATTGTTTTTTATTACAGTTAATGGTAAATATGAATATCCTTAGTTTCAAATCTTCTTGATAAGCTTTAATTTCAATATCCTTTTCAATATAACTAATTTTGGATACAATCCACACAAAATTTACAGAAAAGAGGTATTCCCTATGAATCAGTTTACAACAGAAATTAGTTATAAAAACAATAAAACTGTTTCAGGGACGGTTGAAGCCTTCAATGCGCAAGGAACAGTTCCCGAACGAAGAATCTCTGGAACGCTTCTTAGTGTCGAAATTTGAAGAATGCAATCAACGTTTCGCCACGCGATTGGATTTAATCAGACCCAAACTACGTTAGAAGCGATGTTTGAACGATTAATCGAGATTAAAGAGGAGAACGTGCCAGTGCGAATTTTTGATGGTACCTCCATAAGTTTTATCATATTTTACACGGAATGATTATATATTGTTCTCTTTACTCAATTTGTATAGAAGTTGTAATGGTGTTTAATAATGATTCGAATTTATTAGCATTTCGATCAACTCCTACATCTTATTTATTCTATTTATTTTTAAATCCTCAACTAATAGACCACAATTTAAAATATTTTAATGTAAAGTAGTTTATTTTCCACTGTATTTTTCTCTTTACTTAATTGAAAGGGGAGAAAAATATGAACAATATAACCGTTCAAGAAATTACAAAATCAATTATTAACAAGAAAGAAAACCAAAAAGCAAGAGAAAAATTTCTGGAGATTTCCAGTAAAAAGGGGGAGCTTACTAGTTTTGCTGCAAATTTAGATATGAAAAATGCAAAGCTAACAGAATTGGATTTTCGTCAAATAGAAGAGCTAAAAGATCTTGGCGTCGTAAAATCGCTTAATATCCCAACTACAGATGGAAATATCTTGTATGCCTTCAATGACTCACATTATGGAATTCAAACGTATAAAGATGCTAGTCATAAAAAAGATGAACTACTAAATAAGCTTAAGGATGAAAATGATTTTAAAATTTTATCTGATTTTATTATTGAACAAGGTGGACATTTTGATCCAGACTCCATTAAAGTCATCCACTCTAAAAAGGAACTTGGAAGTAGTAATGAAATAGAAGAGGACTATGTATTATCTGGTCTTATTCATGATGTAAATTCACAAGAAACTATTGGACAAGTACTTTATAATGCAACAAATAATGCAGTCTCTCTATCTCTTCGTGATGAAGAAGCAGTTGTTGTAGATGGAGACCTTGAGGTATCTCCATATAAATCATGTCTTGTTAGTTGGATGAACTGTATGTTGAAATGTATTTGTTCATC
>NZ_JBALMO010000381.1:0-200 GCF_036963345.1 Bacillus sp. JJ722 | reverse complement strand
ATCGCTGCTTGCTGTGGTTGTACAGGGTTTGTATCGTGCCTTCCTTGTGCGGGTTGTGCTGTTAAAGTTGCTGAATGCGGAAATAAATGTGCCAAGAGTAAGTAAAATTAAGCACATATAGATGTACGGCGTACTATCAAATAAAAAAATAATATTGTAGTAGGTAAAAACCTTAAGGCTTAGGCACTGCCTGTCATTTT
>NZ_JBALMO010000380.1:0-3498 GCF_036963345.1 Bacillus sp. JJ722 | reverse complement strand
CGGTGAATTATTTAGTATAAAATGCCAACCCTCGAAATCTGACCATAAAATATCTTCATCCGGTATATCTAGAGTTAAAATAACGCCCTTTGTTCCTTTCATTAATAAAGATTTCTCATTTCGTTTAACCCTTCTTTTCCAAACCCAAACAGGATATGTTGTACCATCATAGTTAGGAAGTCTTTCTTTCATCTGTTCCATCATATATTTGTAATTATCTTTTAAGAATTTATCAGCGTATTTTTCACTACCTTGATAATAGCCGTTTTCTCTCATTTCCTTATAAGCTTCGTGGTGTTGAACCGTGTATACAATCATATATGTAGTACTCCTTTAATAAGATATTAATCTTCATCTATCAGGTGTATTCCATCCAATAGGACTCCAGCATAATCTGTACATATAGGTCACGTCCTAAAGTCTTGTTACATTTCATACTATTCTTCAAAAATATAATATGGATTTCTAATCAATTTAATATTAGTAGCCGTGTATCTTGCAAAAACATTTCTTCCATCCCATTCTCCATCAGCTACCATTTTAGTTCTTAATCCTGCAGCATCTAATACTTGATCTTCTCTTTTTGTTACCAGTGCAGTTATATAATATTTATCTAGAATTTCAAATATTATGTTATCAGTCAACTTACCCGTAAATAATAGGTCCTTAAGCTGGCTATAATAAATATTCTTACAGACAATATGCTCTAGAACTAACTCTCGATGATTTTTATTTTCAAGTTGCTTTAATGTATCTTGAGTTACATATGCAGCACGATTAATCTTAGAAAACTTCTTACCTTCTTCTCTTAGTACATCATCTATAGCATCGTATACGAGTCCCTCTAAAAAAGTTGGACTAAAAAAGTTTCGTTTCCGCTTACCTTCTCTCATTTTCGATAAATAAAGCATATCTTCCATTATGTATTTACTTGCTCTAGACAGTATCTCAGTACGATTCATTGTTGTTGTATCTCCCCTGTATAACATTAACAATATTGTACCAAATGTTCTTCCGTATCATCACCTGTGAGAGGCTAAACCATTAGCAAAAAGCTATAAAAATTGTACTGAGTTGAATAAAGATTAAAAAGGTAGAGTTGCTAAAACATCAATTGCTAAAAAATAAAGGTGGAAAAACGAAATATAAACCACATGTTTCTAAAGAATTATATGAAGCAAAAAAGAGTAAAGATCGCGATAAAGATAACATAGCCTGTGAAAAGTAGTAACTTGAACTCTGTTAGATTACTAAACTAACAGAGTTCAATACGAAAATTCCAAAATGAAAAGCCCCAATAGTTGAATATCGTATAAAAAATAGACATCTTATTTAAATTGCCTCTAATTTCATCATTGCACCAAAATATTGTGATGCAGTTGTAAAGGTAATAAATGCACATAGCTCACTTATTTCCTCATCAGTAAAGCACTCCCTCAAAATTTCAAAAACTGAATTTGTTATATCTCCTTTTTGCTTTAAAAATACTTCCGCAAAACCAACTGCAATAGTGACTTTTTCATTAAATGTATCTGGTTCAGGTTTTCCTTTTGCTTTACAATACTCACAACCGTTATTTTGAGCTAATGTTCTCCTTACTTGTTCCTTTAATACAGAAGAGAGTAATCCATCTTTTTCCAACACATCTCCTAAGTGAGACCACCCTTTCATTATTTCTATGTTATGTCCTAAAAGTCTTTGAAATGGTGTTTCTCCGATATTTGATTCAATAATTCTTGTCATTAAAAATACCTCCTTTGTATAATAATTATATAAAGAAAAGTTTTTAATTCACATTAAAGAAATAAACAATTAGTAAGATATTATTTATTTTTTTAATGAATAAAGGAGGAATTCTTTAAAAATGAAAATAGATAATATTGATAAAAAGATAATCGATGAATTACGTAATAATAGTCGTTTATCAATGAGTGAACTTGGAAGAAGAGTTAATCTGTCCTCCCCATCTGTAACGGAACGGGTAAGGCAAATGGAGTCATTTGGAATAATCAAAAAATATACATTAGAGATTGATTTTGAAAAATTAGGTTTACCTATCCAATGCATCATTGAAGCAACTATAAAAAATGGTGATTATAAATCTTTTAAAAACTATATAGAGAAACTACCAAACGTAGTATTTTGTTATCGTGTAGCCGGAAATGCTTGTTATATGCTAAAAATGCACTTTGAAACTTTTGCTGAAGGAGAAAAATTCATTAATGATGTAAGTCCATTCGCACATACCGTAACACATTTTATTTTTTCACAAGTTCAAACAAATTTAAAATTGAATACGGAGTGAATATTCTGAAAAATTACTTTTTAAAAATACAAGTAGTAATTTGGTAAAAGTGTTCAAGTTTTAAAAGATAAATAGCAAAAGAGCTTCCATCATTAAGGAAGCTCTTTTGTTTAAGAATCTCTTATTCCTGATCGTCATTTCCAATAATCTTTCATTAACTCAATAGACCAAGCCGCTTGTTTAATCTCATTCTTTGGAAGAAACTCTTTCATTACAGGTTTAATATCGATAATAGGCGTTCCATCAATGGCATCTAATCCTTTCACCACTAATTTCTTACCAGTATGCTCTACTAATTCAACAGTAGTTAGACCTAATTTATTTGGTCTATTTTTTCCTCGTTGAGAAAAAATCCCAACTTTCGGAAAATTAGTGTTATTCCTCGGATGCCTAGCTCCATACTGTATTTTATCGTCAGTTACTTTATCAAAATAAAATATTATCTCTAAGTGCGAAAAATCTTCTATTCCTTGTAAAACAGTTCCATCTAATTCATCAATGAGTTCAACTTCTGATAAAACACTACCCCAATGATCGTCTTCCATTTCTAATCGAGAATTATGAACATATCCGATTGGATTAAGGATAATTTCCATACAACTACCTCCTAAATGCCTTTAAAAAAATTCTATATGATATTCAGCTATAATGAAATTTTGTTTTTTCTAAGTAGCTTAATAAGTTTTACTAATGTTCGACTAATATAAAGAAAAGTAAATTCAAACAAGCCTACCTTCAACATAAATAACTTCAAAGCCATTTTTCCATAAATATTAATTCATCCTTATTGTATCCGTAACGCTCATAGAAGGCTTGTACGCGATTATTATCTGTTTCGATTAGAAGATTTACTTTCTCGCAACCTATTGCTCTGAATCTATTGGTATGTCAACACTAAATCAAACAACTTTTTTAAGGGCTGATTTTCTAAACTCTGACGGACTTAGATAGCCTAACGAACTATGCAAACGTATATTATTGTACCAGTTGACGTAATCGAAAAGTTCAAGAGATAGCTGTTCAAGGGTTAAGAAATGTGCGCCGTTAATTAATTCTGTTTTTAATAGCTTAAATGTCGCCTCTGTCACCGCATTGTCATAAGGGTTTCCTTTATGACTTAATGATTTTTCTATGTTATAAGTACTTAATAATTCATCAATTCCCACATTTTTAAATTCGGAACCACGATCTGT
>NZ_JBALMO010000379.1:0-1917 GCF_036963345.1 Bacillus sp. JJ722 | reverse complement strand
TTTTAACGTCTTTAATTGATAACCTGCTTTTTTTTACTTGGACAGCAACTGTATCAGTTTCTCTATGTAGTACAAAATCATTGATAGTTTCAACGCTCATATTCGTAATTATAGTTCCACTTTTTAAATTTTCAAAATAACTTATAATTGCACAATTGTCTTGATAGGTAAAACCCATGGAACTATTGGCTCCTCCAGTCAACTTTTTTCCAAAGTATTCAAAGTCCAAAAAATCATCTCCTGTAAACTGGTTTTCTAGTTACAATGATTTTATCAATAATAAAAATCACTTCATTAAAAATTTAATTAACTTCTTTTTTATTTATTATAATTTATTATATCAATAGTATGTAAAATAAAATCAAAATCAAAAAGTATGTCGAAAATGTTGCTTACAGATATTGATTTTATTAAAAATGATATTAGTGTGCATAGTAGGGGGAATAAGCTTGACATAGTTAGTACTATCAGCAAAGAGTATCTAAAGCATGATAAAACGGACATATTTGTCTTATTAACTAAGGTACTATATAGGGAATTTTCTTAGGATGAACAGAGACAAAGTATTGAAGATAGATAATAAATAACAAAAAGCAACTTTATACTGTTAAGAAACAGAAAAAATTGCTTTTTAAAATTTTTATCTGGTTTTTATAAATAGTCGATTCATGCTTTATTTTTTGAAAGAATAAATTCCTATGATTTGATACTTACTTTCCTATCCAATGCTCCATAATATGTTCAAAACCTAATTCTTCTACCCAATTATTTTTTTGCCATTCATTATAGAAGTCTATACTTTGAGATTTTGAAGCAGGTTTGGGCATAGTTTAACACCATAAGGAGTGTCAACATAAATGAAAAAGAAGTACATAAGCATTTCTATGTTTCTTTTGGTATTAATTATGGGAGTATATTTTTATATACTGGTAAACAAGAAGCGAAATCAGCTCATGATTCTCAAAAGGAAACACTAATTTCGGTTTAGTTATGACACTAAGAGTAAAGTAGCGTTTAGGTACAAAGATGGGAACTAGCAGTGGTTAGAGGTTAATTTGATGTTAGATTTATGTGAATGCAAGTGTTAGTTGCGATGTGCAACCAGAACGTTCTTAGGACATTTTGTTTCATTTGTTATCCTAATTTCATCACATGATTAGGAGGGCACAAATTGAAAAAAACAGTTTTGAGTTTATTAGCACTTATTTTATTGTGTAGTTTAGGTAGCATTAATAGTTATGCTGCGGAAAATGAAGCTGAGTATGATCTTAATCAAGGAGGAACACAACAGTTTGTTTTGATTGATGAAGATGGTGAAGAAGTAATAGTAACTATTGAAGATGAGGAAGAAGAACCTTCTTTTTTAAGTTTAAGAGCAGTACAAAATGGTACGTACAAGATCGCTTCTGAAAAAGCAGGTTCATGGAAAGCTAGTTATAATATTGTTGTTAGTGGCAATAAAATAACTAATGCGAAAAATCCAAGTGCAATTGCATATTCGGGTAGTTTTATTTCGAAAAATTTAAAAGTTGATTCAAGTAAACAGGCTACTTATTATTTGGTAAAGAAAACAGGATTGCTAAGTTCTAATATTAATTTAAGAGCTACTTTAAAAAAAGATAGTATAGTTGTTACGTCCTAATTATTCTATTAGTTGTACATCGTTATGAACATTCCAATTAAACCATTCGCCTATAACGATATAAGTAAAATAAATATTAATCAAAATACTGAAAACACATAGTATATTAATTATTTTATAGTATGTGTTTTCTTTTTTGTTTCTATGAATAATTATACCACCGATAATGATTCCGATTGGAGTAAGTAAACTTGAGACCAATGTGATAATTAATAATAATAGACCTTCGTCGATTTGCTCTTTCACTTTCTTCTCTAGAATTACTTTTTCTTTCG
>NZ_JBALMO010000378.1:0-1609 GCF_036963345.1 Bacillus sp. JJ722 | reverse complement strand
GCATCTTCAGCAACCGTATAAATGGAACGAGCTTGTTCATCTGCAGAAGCATTAACTTCCTCACAAGCTGCTGCCGTTTGTTGTGCTAGTGACGCCATTACTTGGATAGAATTCAGTACATGGTCTTTATTGTTTGCTACATTTTTGATGTCTTCACCTACACTATCAATCGATTGAACCATCTTTTGAATAAATGTTGAAATTTGTGTAAAGACATAGTTTGTATCCTGGATCACCATTGCTTGTTTATTGAAGATTTCACCAGTTTGATCCATTTCATCGACTGCTTTTTTCGAGCTATCTTGAATAGCTTGAACGATTTTTTTAACATCTTCCGTTGCTAGAACAGATTGCTCTGCTAGCGTTTTAACTTCATTCGCTACTACAGCAAATCCTTTTCCGTGCTCTCCTGCTCTTGCAGCCTCAATACTTGCATTTAATGCCAGTAAATTGGTTTGAGATGAAATAGCTGTTATTGTCTCCATTACCTTTTCAATTGTTGCAATTCTTTCGTTTAGCTCCGTAATAACAGATCCCATTGAATTAACAAAACCATTTGTGACTTCATTAGTGTTTTGCAATTCCTTTATTTGCTGTAATCCTTTTGTGTTTAGAGTATTTGTTTCTTCTGTAAGAGCCGACATTTCTTTTGTTTTATCTGATACTCTTTGAAGCTCATCACCAAGTATAATAGATAATTGATTAGCTTTATCAGCATCTTCTGCAGAGTGACTAGCCCCCGTTGCTATTTCAGTTATGGCAGTTGCAATTTGTTCGCTTGAAGCTTGCGTTTCTTCTGAAACTGCACTTAAATTTTCACTCGAGCTTAATACATTGTTAGAAGACTGGTTTACAGTTGAAATAATATCTCTTAACTGATGAACCATAAGGTTAAATAGTTGACCAAGCTGACCCGTTTCATCTTTTGTTTGTACATTCACTTGTACAGTCAAATCTCCATTTGTGATTTTCTCAACTCCAGCTTTTAATTGATTAATCGGGCGTGTAATAGCTAATGAAATAAATCCAATTGCAATCACTGTTATTAACAAGATAATACCAGTTATAATTAGCAAAGAAGTACGAACATTATCAGCAAGCTCAAACATCTCTTTCTCTTCGAAGAATATACCTGTAATCCAATTAGTGTTGGCTATTTTTTTGTAAACAAGCATTTTCTTTTCATTATCTAATTCATAATTAATTCTATCTTTTTCTTTACCACTATCCAGAATCTGTTTGATTATATCAAGATCCGAAATATCTTCACCCTGTCTGGTAGGATGAGCAATGGCAAGTCCTTCATTATTTATGATAAACGGCTCACCATTGAAGGCCATGTCATTATCAGTTACTAGCTCTAACAGAGCATCCAATGAAATATCAATCATAAGAACACCTGTTGTTTGATAACCATATTTCATTGTTTTGGATAGAGACATTTCATATCTATTTGTTTTAGCATCTATATACGGATCGTTTGTTGTGACTTTATCTTTGTTCTTCATACCGTTCGTATACCAAGGTCGTGTAGTCACATCATAAGAAGAATCCTGTTTCTTAACCGGGTAATTCATATATTGATTATTGGAAGACCCAATCATTACAT
>NZ_JBALMO010000377.1:431-4903 GCF_036963345.1 Bacillus sp. JJ722 | reverse complement strand
ACTTAGAACCGACTATTTTTAAAGGAGATTAAACATGTTTACTAAAAAAGCAATTATTGTGTTTCTAAGCGTATCATGTTTATTTCTTTCTGCATGTATAAATTCTAAGCAAGTTGAAAATAAAAGCAAAAATTCAAGATATCCCATCTTCAATTAATGGACTAGAACTCTCTTTGAAACATATCGATAATAAATCGAGTGAAAAAAGTATTGAAATCACTATTAAAAACAAAAGTTCTATTGATTATTCTTTCGGGAAACATTTCTCAATAGAAAAAAAGATAAAAAACACTTGGTACTATGTACCATTTGAAAGTACGGTTTTTGAAGAAGATATAGCTCTTGTTATTCAATCAAATAGTCAACATACAGAACTACTTCCACTAAATGTTTTCAAAACTACGCTTACACCTGGAGAATATCGAGTACTAATATTCTTCAATCCTGAAGAAGCAGAATCCAAAGTAAGCTCGATTCAACTTGCTGCGCCTTTTCGTATAGAAGAATAAATAAGATGGTATGTCTCTTCATTATTCGAAGGGATTTTCTTTTGAGTAGGATAAGCGCCCAGCGCCTTGTCACATTACTATGATACACTCTCCTCCGAACCATACATACACCTCTCAATGTATACGGCTCTCCATTTATCAATCTAACTTTCCTACATGTAATTTCTTATGGCAAGATACGCAAAGTGCCATTGTTTTCCTTCTCCTAGCTATTATTATTTGTTCCCATATTTTCTTTCCTTTTATGTCTTTGACCTTTTTGACATTTTAGGATTTATTTCGCACTTATTTTAGGCGATATTTTACACACCCAACTTTAAAACCCAGCTACCTTCACATATGAGAAGATTAGCTGGGCTTCTTAATTATTTACATTCAATCATTTATAGAACAATTCGGGCCTGCCTAGTAAAAAATCGACTGCCCTGTGTTCTGCAATCGCGCCCTATAATGGAAGAACAGAGCTGTTTCTATTAGCTGGTTTTGTTGAAAAACATAATCTGATAAAATCGATTTACATTAATTTTGGCATCAATAGCACGACGAATTTCTTTGTTTGCTCTATGTCCCATACCGTGCAAATCAAATTTAGGGTTTAGGGAATTTTCTCCTTATGAGTCATCCTTTTTATTGATTTCAAGCCAGTTCTTAATTAGAAAGGTTCGTTGTTTCATACACCACCAAGGATGCGTCATCGTCATCTGGAACAGCGTAAAGTCGAAGCTCTTGACCGGCATTCTCCAAGAAAACTGGGTTACGGGTAATGACATGCCCTTTTGAAGAAAATTCCGTTACAGGCACTTCATGGATCGTATTGAACGTTTTCAAATCAAGCAAGGCTACGCCGCCTAATTCATAAGATTCAGAACCTACTGTGTTAGGTAGTCCAGCAATACCGCTGCAAACCATTTTATCTTTACCTACACTTTCACAGTCCTGATAATCAATAAAATGACTCGAATTTTCTTGAACATTTCGTTCTTTCCCTTTACTATTCCATTCATAAAATTTACGAGAACCCCAGCTTACGCCATAAAGTTTTCCTTTTTGTTCGTCACTAATAATCCCGCCGATATGGTCATTGACTCGGAATACTTCTTCTGATTCCATGGTCTCAGGATCTACTTTGTAAATGATAGATTCGCTGTTGGGACGATATTCGGCGACAGAAATCCATATAAATTCACCATCGAAATCAATGCCGCCTGGGTGATACATGTTTCCTTCCCCAAGCTGGATGTCCTTCAACAGTTCTCCATTTTGGTTAAAGACAAATAAGTGACCCACTCCCTTCCCCGGAGTGCGATCATAGCCATCAATCGGATGTTCATACTTCACCGTGCTTTCGATAATTTCCACAGAAGACATATAATAGAGATCACCGATTCGCGTCATTCCTTGGGGGTGATAAACATCAAATTGCAAATCAATCTCTTCTTGTTGCTGCCAACCCGTATTACGAGAAAGCTGCTGGAACTGATCTTCTAATTTTAGTTCCTTTGCACTGATTGTTTCAGATTGAGGTACTATGAGAGATGCGGACACTGCCAGAATAGCTATTAATAGAGTTGGTGTAAAAATGAATACAAATTTTCGCATGATAAATAATCCCTCCTTCTATTTTCAATTATCATTTTAGGAAATTGCTATTTAGAAGGTTTGATATTATCATTAAATTTTAGTAAATATGGAAAAATAGTTAATTCATATCCTGTGTATTATTAAGGCAATAGCCTTCTATTCTTTGATTTTGTTTTTAAACATAGAATTTCCAGTGGAAATTTACCATTAAAATAGACAATCGAAATTATCAAAATGCACCTTATGGTCAAATAGGAGCTTAGCAAAGGTAAATATGCATTTACACTAATTTAATAATTGCATCATACATCTGTAAGATTTCACTAATCCTTAAGGACAAAACAAAAATGAAATGTATGGAAAGGTAATAGTACAATTAAAGCTTTCATTATTTCTTCCCATTTTTTCCTTCCTTTTAGGTCTTTGACAAAAAAGTAACAGAATCTATAGTTCATGATAAAATTGCTTCATTTGAAGTTAGAGAGTTTTAAAATTATAGAAAAGAGTCCCTCTCATAATGAGAAGAGCTTTTCCATTTCACTGTGCCATGTGTCAAATAAAAATATTTGAATTGTATAATCATTATTTTTATTAACCATAATGTTTAGTAAGGACGTGTAACCAACTCAGGTTAAAAAACCTGAAGAACTTATAGTTGGTTTATAGCGTCCTACTTTTGTAGAAAATTTAAAGGTGGATTTAGGTCAATATCTTGGACACGAAAAAGTTAAGTTTTTAAGCAACTTTTCTAGCTGCGTCTTCCATAGCTTGAGGTGTTTTATATCCAATGCTGCTGTGAATCCGTTTTCTGTTATACCAGCCTTCGATATATTGAAAGATAGCTAACTTTGCTTCTTCAAACGTTACGTACTTTGTTTGATATACTTCTTCTTTCTTTAAAGAAGCATGAAAGGATTCCATGCAAGCATTATCATAAGGACAGCCTTTTCGACTAAAAGAAGGCGTTATATTGCGTTTTACGAGTAAAGCTTGAAATTCTTGACTTGTATATTGCGATCCCAAGTCAGTATGCAAAATGAGTTCTTTTGATGGTCTTTGAGCAGAGAAAGCGTTTTCTAAGGCTTTTACTACAATATCTGTTGTCATTTTTCGTGAAAATGAATATCCAATCACTTTTTTTGAATGCAAATCTAAAACGGAAGCCAAGTAACACCAACCTTCTCGTAAAACATGAATATACGTAATATCAGCGACCCATTTTTCGTTAATGGTTGTTGTACTAAAATCTTGTTCTAATAGATTTTCTCTTTCTTCAATCTTACCCATTGTATGCGTATAGGGATGATATTTGGTTTGAATGGTTGAGAAAATCCCTGCTTGGCGCATTAATCGCTAAACACGTTTTATACTTACTTCAAATCCTTTCGCTAGTAAAGTTTGATGTATTTTAGGTGCACCATATGTTCCTTTGTTTTCCATATGAATTTGTCTTATATGATTGGATAATCCTTCATTCTCAAGTGAACGTTTCGATATTACTTTGTGATGAGATTGATAGAATGAACTTCTGGCAATGCCAAGAACCTCACAAAGTGTTTTAACAGGGTGGACTTCCTTTTGAACATCAATGAACTCCATTAATTCTGCATCGCTTATTTTCTCGCAAATATGGCCATAGCCTTTTTTAAGATCTCATTCTCTTCTTTTAGACGTAACATCTCTTTTTGCATTTGTTTTAAATCATCTTGGGTCACTTCTTTTTCATCAACTGTCGCAATAGGAGAATATTTTTTGATCCATTTATAAATCGTTACTTCAGATACGCCATATTCTCTGCTTAATTCTTTCACTGGTCGTCCAGAACGATACAACTCGACCACCATTGATTTAAATTCATGATTAAAATTTTGTTTCATTACGGACACTCCTTCTGTAAGCACATTTTACTGACTTAACTTAGTTGTGTCCATAAGACTATACTAGCTCCACTTAATTTAAGGATTGTTAAATGATAGTTTGTTAACTTTAGCTATAGATCATGAATTAGTCAAAAAAAGAGTAAAGAAGTATTTCTTTACTCTTTGTTTTATTAGGGGTAACGTCCCGAAAATGCGGATTTACAACGTTAAGTTGTTTATTTCCCATTTATGGAACCACTTCCTTTTCAATTCTGCGTACTTTTTTTAGACTTCAATCTGTTGTTTTAAATAACGACTCTCTACTTGTAACTTCGCTGTTTCGTTTTCGTATTCAGGTCCTTTTCCATAGGAATATTGTTTTCCGGCAGGCTACTCTAGACGATGCAACTCTCCATTTCGATATCAACGCATACAAGTTTTAATTTGTGTATAGTTTCGTATATTCAATTTCCCATCACTTCTTAACAGGTACACCTTCTAACTGCATTTCAATAGCCTTCAT
>NZ_JBALMO010000377.1:0-408 GCF_036963345.1 Bacillus sp. JJ722 | reverse complement strand
CAATACCCGTTTTTCA
Source organism: Bacillus sp. JJ722 (assembly GCF_036963345.1). Taxonomy (NCBI): domain Bacteria; kingdom Bacillati; phylum Bacillota; class Bacilli; order Caryophanales; family Bacillaceae; genus Bacillus; species Bacillus sp. JJ722. The sequence goes on along the minus strand of NZ_JBALMO010000377.1, from coordinate 392 downwards.
ACGTAAGGTGTTTGTATTTTCTCATTATTTTTAGGTCAGTTCATATATATATATATATAACCTAATAGCTTTTAAATTTTTGTATCTTAAAAATACTGCTGAAATTTATTAGATTTTACAATGATTAATGTGTAATGAAATTGACAGTTTCACTATCATAAGGTCTATAAATATTAGAACCTTTATAAATATCAGCTCCACCACTTACAGTAACAGAATTTATAGCTGTTCTACTTCCAGCTTCTGCCCATAATGATCTAGTTTTTACATATGGCTTATTTTTCATAGCATCTGATTTCCACGATACTTTAGAACCAGAAACTTTTAGTGATGGATCTTTAGATATATCAACTGTTAAACCAGAAAATTTATAATCATAATACATGTAAATT
>NZ_JBALMO010000376.1:0-1804 GCF_036963345.1 Bacillus sp. JJ722 | reverse complement strand
CAGATAAGTACGGAAGATAAGAGATATTTTTGCTAATAAGTGCAGATAAGTACGGGAAACAAGAGACTTTTTTTAGAACATATAAATGATAGAAGCAAATGATATAAAGTGTATAAAAAAATCAATAAGGACGTTCAACTACGTCCTTATTGATTTTCATGTTCAATCCTAATTGTATCCTCCGGAACGGGATAAGTTAATTTCATACTATTCATATCTTCTAGTTCATAATGGTTTAATGGATAAGTAGAAATAATAAATGCGCTATTAGCAATTCGCTTATAATCTTTTACTAGAAAGCCCATTTCTTTTATTTCTTTCAGTGCTAATTCAATTTCGTCAAAATTCTCTTTCTTTGTTCGCTTATTAAATCGAATTGAAGAGAAATCTTCCCATTCCATTGTAATCGTTATATCTTCTGATTCTTTTTTATAACTAGTTATACGAGCTTTTTGAAGTACGAATACCAAATGGTATGCAAAATCATTTTTGAGTTCTTGTACTTTCTTATTATAAATGTTGATTGTTTGCTGTTTAATTACATCATCATATACACTATCACTTACAACAGCAGTTACAAACCATTTATTTTTTTCATCCTTATCAATGATCATATCAGAAAATAGAGAGGATATATGAATTTTCCCATCTACATTTTTAGCCATACGATAAAATCCTAATCTTAATAATCTATCTGTTATCATTTGATAAGTATTACGTCCATCCGTCTTTTCATTTTCAGCAATTATATCTGAAAAGTACACTTGAATACGTCGATTCTGTTGGAAATTCTTATGTCTACGATTAATTAAATAAACGAATAATCTCCAATCAGCCATATCGGGAGTACGAATTTTTTTTGTATAAGATTTAATCAGTTCATCATTAGCTGACTTATCTACTATTTCGAGTGTATCCACGTTTTTAATTTCATTAATGGATTCATATGACTGTAAGATGTTACTATCAAGAAACAAATCGAATTCATTTGACATTTCAAAAGATTTTTTTCGTTTTACTGTGATTAAAGATTCAGTACCTATAGAATGTTCATTACCAAGTGCAGCCATTTCTTTCTTAGATACACCCCAATATGGTTGATTTAATGAGGTAGATGGAGCACGTTCTACAAAATCATCTGGCTCATCATTTAAACTGCTTGTATCTACCATTATCTTTCCATCTTGTAGTCCCTTTATTTCTAAATGTTCGAGATTAGTAACTAGCCATTCTCCTATAATGACTAACAAGTCGACTTCAAGTGCAGAGTTTTGTTGATTATTTGTTAATTCCGTAAAAAAGGGGTAGTCACAAATTAATGATGTTCTATGGTCCCTCCAATTGATTAGTTCCTTTAAATAGGAATCTATAGCCTTCTCACAGTCTTTTTCTTTAAACATTTTTTCGAAAGCCATTTGACCTTTTTGGTTCTCATAGTCCTTCATCATTATATATTTTTCAACTAAATGACGGGAAAGTCCTTTTTCATTCAAGGCGTTGTTGTCCTTATAACTTTTCAATCCATCTATCGCTTTATTTGCCCATTGTTTTTTTCTTCGATAGAATTTATTTTTTTTAATATAAACTAATACTTCTTTAGGAGTTTTATTGTCATAGAATTCTTTGTAGAGTTTTTCAGTTAAGAGAAAACACCCTCCACTACCATGGGATAGATAGGATTGAACTTTCTCAAATGATTCTTCTTGCGATATGCCTTTATGTATAAGTTTAGAAATCTCAATCATAACAATACCTCGCTTCTAATGTTCCCTAATTATAACAAAAAATAGTGTTTGGTAAATTG
>NZ_JBALMO010000375.1:0-7624 GCF_036963345.1 Bacillus sp. JJ722 | reverse complement strand
GAAATACACTAATGTATACAAGCTATCATTCGTAATTCGACAACAATTACAGCCATTATATGAATCTGAGAACGGAGAAAAGTATGAGTACTATGTTAATCGGAAGTATATTATCTGCAATGTCCACAGGACTGGGTGCACTATTCATTTTGTTTATTTCTAACTCACTCACACATCGATTTAAGGATATTCTACTTGCTTTTACAGCTGGCATTATGATGGCAGCTTCTATGATGGGATTAATTCCTGAAGCATTGGCTCAGGGTGGATATATCCCGTTATGTATTGGTATATACTTTGGTGTCGTTACATTAACGGCACTTGAACAAAGTATTCCGCATATAGATTTAGGACACACTTCTAAAAACATACAGTTTGATGAGAAAGCAATGCTTATCATTTCAGCCATCACGTTACATAATATCCCCGAAGGCTTATCTGTTGGTGTAAGCTATGCTTCCTCCATCAATGATACTGGCAATTTAATTGCCTTTGCTATAGGTTTGCAAAATGCACCTGAAGGTTTTCTAGTTGCACTTTTTCTTTTAAATCAACAAATCTCAAAAACGAAAGCTTTTATTATCGCTACCTTAACTGGTTCAATTGAGATTGTGACTGCTCTACTTGGCTTCTATTTAACCAGTTATGTAGAGAATCTTGTACCATACGGTCTCGCCTTTGCAGCTGGTGCAATGCTCTTTATCATATATAAGGAATTAATACCTGAAAGTCATGGTGATGGTAATGAACGTGCTGCTACACATTCATTTATAATTGGATTACTTGTTATGATTTTATTATTAGGGGGCTAGAAGGCTGTTTGAAACGTGATTTTCATACTCTCTTTAACCAACAGCCTTGTTTCATTTTAGATTTTTTATCTACATATACGAAAGATGTTAATCGACAAGGTCTTTATTCCCATTACATAATAACTATTGTCTCGACAAATTGTATTGGCAAAACGAAACATAAATTCAGTATTTGAAGTTGTAATGTTTTTTTCATTACTCTACGATATGTACCAGACACTCTTTGATACATATATCCTCTTCTTTTCCGCCTGGTCATACATTTGTGATATTCATTCATTAATTGATCTAATTCCTGACTAATTCGTATAGTTCGTTCGTGAGTATAACCAAAAATATTAGCTACGTATACCATCTCCTCTCTTACACGTTGAATTTCACAGAACATGCGATCTAACGATTCTTCTTTCATTTTCTTTGTAACTTCCTCTCCAAATCAATATTCTATCTTCTATCTTTGGATTATTACAAACTCTTCAAAAAATGTAAATACATTCGCAAATATAGACAAAATATTATATAAAATCCTATTTTTTCCATATTATTTTTCTATAAATTCGACAGCATTTTTTATTTTTTTCATAAGAAAAACTGACACGGTTTTAACCATGCCGGTTTTTCTTTTTATAATCAATCTCTCAATTATCCGTCGAAGATTCATATTTTCGTTATATCTCCTCTTCATAATCAGTATCTAAATAACAAGGCAAGAAAATAGAAAAAGTTGTGCCTTTACCAACTAGGCTTTCCACTTCAATCCAACCATTATGCTCTTCAATAATTTTATAACTAACCATAAGTCCAAGGCCTGTTCCACGATCTTTTGTTGTATAAAAAGGCTCTCCTAATCTTTTTACTTTTTCTTCTGATATTCCACATCCCTCATCAGAAATTGTAATCTTCACCATCTTTTCATTATGTAAGACAGTAGAAATAGTAATACACCCACCACTTCGCATAGATTCAATTGCGTTTTTTACAATGTTAATAAAAACTTGTTTTAACTGATTTGCCTCACAATACAATAGTAATGGCTTTTCATATAATTGCTTTTCAAAAACGATATTATATAACATAGACTCTGCACTTAATAATGTGATTGTCTCTTGCACGATTGTGTTAATGTCTTGCTCTTCATATTGAACAGCTTGTGGTTTAGCCAATATAAGAAATTCAGTTATAATCAAATCTATCCTCTTTAATTCTGATGTTATAATTTCGAAATAATTAGAAAAATCTTCTTGTATACTACTTTGTAAAAGTTGGATGAAGCCTTTTAAAGCCGTCATTGGGTTTCTAATTTCATGTGCAATTCCTGCCGCTAATTCTCCCACAACCGATAATGTATCAGACTTTCGCAATTGTTCCTGTAATTCTAGCTTTTCTGTTACTACTTTAAATACTGTTAAATGTAAACCTGATACTAAGTTCTTCTTTGTCGAAAACTCAAGATGCATCATTTTACCGTCAAAATTAGTAAAAGACAGAATATCTTCAACGTTATTTTGTTTCTCAAGTTTTTGTAACATCTTTTCTAGACCTTTGTCTTTTTGAGGAATATAACGGAATAATTCCTCTAGTGACATTGTTTTTATTCTCTTCTTTGATAATTTAAGAACTTTAGCACCAGCTTGGTTAACATCAAAAATTTCGTTGTTTTTCCACAAAATTAATCCATCAGACATCCCATCAAATATTGTTCGAAATCGCCTTTCGCTTTTTCTAAGCTTTACTTCCATTTCATATCGTTCACTTACATTCCGAAAGATTGTAATGATTTTATTCGTACCATCCATTTTCTTTGAGGTAAACTCCAATAGCTTTCTTTGACCGTTAGGCATCAAATAAAATAACTCTTCTCTTATTTCTCCATTTTGTTGAAATCGAGCATTGACTTGATAAAATTTCTTATCTTTCTTCATAATAAAATCTTCTATTTGTGAACCTACAAGTAGCTCTTTTTCAAGTTCAAAAATACGACAGGCTACGTCATTAGCCTCTAAAATAATACCATCATCATTTAATAAAACTATTGCATCAATTGCCTGCTCAAAAATATAAGCAAATATTTCTTTGCTTTCTTTCAATTGAATCTCTATTAATCTCTTATCTGTAAAATCATAATCTCTTTCATTCTTTTGATTTGATGCTATTTCTCTTATCACAAATAAATAGTAGCTCTTATTGAAAATTGCTTCAAACTCGACATGAATGCTATTACCTAAGTCATCATTCATTAGCCATTCGTCAATATAAATACCTTTATTTTTAAGTAAAGCCATTTGATATTGAAATACTTCATCAGGTACTAACTTTAAAAAATCACGAATAGATGTCCCAATACAAGCATCCATACTTCTTTGTAACACCTGTTTGGCCCGTTCATTTATTTTGATTACTTTTAAATCTGTATTTGTAATAATCAACGCGTCTCGTGAACGATAAAAAAAAGTTTCATATGGAATGCTCTCTGCTTCATTCATCCGATTCACTTGAGATTCCTTATTATGCACCGGTTTCTCTCCTTCCCTACCAACTTCTAAATTTTATAATCAAACTAGTATTCTACAAACAAATTACCATTTCCTATATAAAATAGAATAAAAATCCAATTTCATCATAATAATCCTAGTGTTATTTAAAAAAAGAAGTTGCCCAAATGCTACATTTAGACAACTTCTACTTGAGACATCTCATTACAAAAATGGTGTTTCATGTTTTACCAATAATTTATTCCATCTTTTATCTACTTCTGCCCTAAACTCATCTAGCATTTCCTTGTTTTCCTCTTGCAATAAATGCTTTGATTTACCCATGTATCTTAGCCAATTATCAAGAGGAATACGCTTCTTCCTAGCATCTGGATTATATGTGATTGTTGTTTCACCTTTTTCCACTTCATAAAGTGGGAAGAAACATGAATTCACAGCTGCCTCCATGATGGTATTACCATAACGATCCTCTGATTTCCAATTTAGTGGGCATGCAATCAGTATTTTTCCATACACAGTACCTACATTTTGAGCATACCATTGTGCTTTTGCAGCTTTCTTAATTAAATCTTGTGGGAACGCTTCAGAACCAGTAAATACATAAGGAATATTTGTCGCCGCCATTATTTGAGCGGTATCCTTATGGTGAAATGCCTTCCCTCGTTGTGTTTTACCAACGCTTGTCGTACTTGTCATATGACCGAATGGAGTCGAATAACTCATTTGTGATCCAGTGTTCATATAACCTTCATTATCATATTCTAGCATGATGACTTTATGATTACGTAATGCAGTTCCAATTGCAGAACCCATTCCAATATCCATTCCACCATCACCTGTAATCATTACGAACGTTACATCATCAGCTACCTCAATTTCTCCACGACGTTTTAATTCAAAAAAGGCTTCTACCGTCCCTGACAACGTTGCAGGTCCATTTTGAAATAAATTATGAATCATCGATTGCTTATGAGAAGAATGTGGATAAGCAGTTGTTACAACATAAGCACAGCCCGTTTGAAATAGCACAACTATGTCGCCTTCAATACCCTTAAAGAAAAGTTCCAGAGCAGAAAAAATCCCGCACCCAGGACATGCACCGTGTCCAGAAGCTAATCGTTTTGGTTTAGCCGTTAACGCTCTTACAGGTGGAATTCTAACTTTTAATTTGCCATCTTCTTGCTGCTCCACTTTAATTAAACCTGTTTTATATGCATCACCATGCATCGGTTCGATAACAGGCTCTAAGCCTTTTTCCTTGTGACCAGGTGTTACTCCATAATAATCAAACAATTCTACTTGATGCTTGTTCTCTTGTGCCTTGATAGCTAGATCAAAAAAAGCAATTGCATCATCCGTATAGAAGTCTTTACCTCCTAAACCAAAGACACGGCTTAATACAAATGTCTCATTATCACATTCAGCTTGTAATGCTGATTTTATTTCATGTGTTAAGTTAGGACCATTCGCTCCGTACGAATCGGCTCGTTCACCTACTAATAGAACTTTCACGTTCTTTAAGGCTTCCCGAATTTCTTCTGCTGGGAACGGTCGAATTATATTGGTCCCTAATACACCCGCTTTAATTCCTTGTTTTCGTAAGGCATCCACAGCATCTTTTGCTGTTTCACCAGCTGAATTTAACAGAAACAACGCTACTTCAGCATCTTCCATTTGATACGCGTTAAGTACAAGATAGTTTCTACCTGAAAGAGAAGCATACTCTTTGGCTACTTCCTTAAACACCCCATAAGCTTCGTACATGGCGTTAGATTGTTGATAGTGATTATTAATTAAGTCCTCACCATTCATATGCGCACCAATTGTAACAGGTGTTTTTGGATCGCGAACGAAATTGTAATCAGCTGGGACTTCTCCAACAAATTGCTGAACTACTTCACGATCTTTAAAATATTGTACTTTACGTTTTTGGTGTGAAGTAAAGAAGCCATCGTATGCGACAATAACTGGTAAACGTACCTTTGAATGCTCGGCTATTTTTAACGCAATAATATTCATATCGTATACAGCTTGAGGTGTATTTGCCGTTAAGATAACCCAGCCTGTATTTAAAGCAAAATATAAATCAGAATGATCGCCACGAATATCTAAAGGTCCACTAATTGAGCGTGTTACTAAATTCATTACCATCGGGAATCTAGTCCCAGATTGAACGGGTAATTGTTCCAACATATACATCAATCCGTTTGCACTTGTCGCATTAAATACACGAGCACCCGTTACAGCTGCACCATAACAAATACCTGCAGATCCATGCTCTCCATCCGCCGCAATTAACTTAATATCATGTTCGCCTCTTGCCTTCATCGCATCTAACAATTGTGCTATTTCAGTTGAAGGTGTAATAGGATAGTATCCCATAATATGATAATTGATTTGTGCTGCTGCAAGAGCTGCCATTTCATTACCTGATTCAAACGTTATCGCTTGTGATTCAATAATCGTTTTTTCCTGAATAGCCATTATTTCACACCTCCTGTAACATAAGGATAATGATGTTTTACTGTATGCTCTTGTGCATAATTCAACTCTTCACGCATTTCACTTAAAGAAGACGTTGGGCATGCTTCGACACATTTCAAACAACCTTTACAATACTGATAATCAATACCTTTCAAGAACATATTCTTACGGCCGCGTTTATCTTCTCCTTCTTCCCATACAAAACAAAAATCAGGGCATACATTATCACAGGCTGCACAATGAATGCATGTATTAGGATCGTATGAAGGTAAATAACCTTGTCGAGAGCCACTTACATCTTTAAGAATGCTATTCCCTTGTGCAATAATTACACCGCCAATACTTTGCGACTCAAAGCCTAATCTCGCTTGTGAATATTTGAACAATCGTTTCGTCGCGAATTCTTCTTCAAACACTTTAAAGGTTACTTCGTCATAGCCTCGGTTAAAGGTTTTTATATTAGGCTCAACTAAATGAGGATATTTCTTCTCAAATGTTGTTTTAATAACTGCACGCATTGCTTCTGGATCTAAGAAATCACATATTCTAAAAAGTGCCCCAAGTATCGCTGTATTTACCTTCGTTTTTTCTTCTACTGCAATTCCCAATGCATCCACAATTGCTAACGTTCCTGAAGACATTCCTAAATCATCTTTGGCGCTATCAAAATCACGCACTGAATTGACAAGGACAACCCCATTGGGTTTCAACCCTTTTACCACATCTACCATTTTATATAAAGCCTCATGGAAGACTCCAATTACATGAGGTTCTTCAATCGGACTATGATCACGAATTTCTACATCAGGATCACAAAAACGAATGAATCCTTTTACCGGTGAACCCTTCTTCTCTGAACCATATGATGAGAAATTACAGCCATTCAAACCTAAACCAAGTACGCCTGCTTCAGCTAACATTTTTCCCGCTAGATTCGCACCTAAACCACCGATTGATTCTAACCGAATTTCAAAGAAACCTAGTTCATTTTTTTGTGGCAATAAAGTCATCGAATCCCTCCTTAATCTATTATATTAATTTCACTTTTTCAGATAAAAGTAAAAAAAGTACTCTTATAAAAAATATTCTCATGTGTGGCCAGGAAAGGGACTACTAATTCCTTTTAAACACTTAGTAATGAATAAGGTATTGTACTTGTAGAAGATGTTACAACTCTTAAACTATCACATTATCAACTGTAACAGTTAGAAAGTTTTATGAACTTATTAGTATTTATAAGGTTTATCTATATGTAACAGATATATTTCAGAACAATAACAGGTGCATTTTTTGTAATAGAAAAGAAACCTTTTTGTAAAATTAATGTGGTTTTACTTTTGTTATATTGTTAATTATAACTACGAGGACACGATACATTTTTATTGGAGGTAACAATGGAACAGCGAAGTTACTTTTTTGACAATTCATAATTCATATTAATAGTTTTTGTAGTGTTAGGCCATCTTCTCAGAACTTTCATCCATGATAGTGACTTAGTATATGCCATATATAAGACAATCTACACCTTTCATATGCCTGCTTTTGTTCTTATCTCTGGATTCTTTGCGAGAGGGATTTTTCATAAGGGATATTTTTTACAATTAATAAAAAAATTAATTATCCCTTATTTCATATTTCAAGGTGCTTACTCCATTTATTACTATTTTATAGATGTAGAAAGTTCAATTGTACTGACGCCATTTGACCCTCATTGGTCGCTTTGGTTTCTAATGAGTTTGTTCTTCTGGAACATAATGATCTTAGCTTTCACTAAAATCAAACCTGTTAATGGTATGATAATTACCATTATAGTAGGCTTACTAGTAGGCTATATAG
>NZ_JBALMO010000374.1:0-10594 GCF_036963345.1 Bacillus sp. JJ722 | reverse complement strand
TTATATGCCAATGGGGTTATGTGCTACTTTTATTGATAAACAATATGAATATAATCAAGGAGATAAGAAAATTAAAGTAGAGAAAGGTCAGTGTGTTATTGATTGTGGAGGCTGTTGGGGTGATACAGCACTTTATTTTGCTAATGAAGTTGGCAATAAAGGCATTGTATTCACAATGGAATTTATACCTAGTAATTTAGAAATTATGGAAAAAAATCTGGATTTAAATCCACAGTTAAAAGAACGTATTAAAGTTATTAAGAATCCAGTGTGGAATGTATCAAACGAACAACTTTATTTTGTAGATCAGGGACCAGCAAGTATTGTTACCGAGATAAAAAATAATAATGTTAAAGTGTATACCTTAAGTATTGATGATTTAGTTGAAAGAAATGAACTGAAAAGTGTTGGCTTTATTAAAATGGATATAGAAGGAGCAGAGTTATCAGCTTTAAATGGAGCGTGTGAGACAATAAAAAAATTCAGACCTACTTTAGCAATAGCTGTTTATCACAAAATAAATGATTTTCATGAAGTAACGAAATTTATTAATGGACTGGATTTAAATTATTCATTTTATTTAGGACATTATACGATTTATGCACAAGAAACGGTGTTGTTTGCTGTTCCAAATGAGGTTGATAATGAAAAAACGAAAAATTTACCAATATGAATTATTACAAAAAAAGTTAGCATCAGTTAACGAAGCTGTCTGTGTTTTTACAAGAAAAAGTACACAATCTGAGATATAATTCATTTCAATTGAAGAGCTTGTTCCTAAAGACCATTTACTTTTATCATTGAAAAAGTTCGACCATATTACCGTGAAGATAATGGAAGACCATCTCTTGACCCTCTCATTCTTTTTAAAATGATGTTTATAGGCTATTTATACGGTATTCGTTCAGAAACTTAGAAAGAGATTTTCCTTCAAGCGATAGAACATAAAATGGTTTCATAAGGAGAAAGTGAGAGGAAATCGACTTTTGAAAAGTGGAAAAGCTTTATATAGATTTAGAAAAGAAAAAGTTGAGCGAAGCTTCGCAGATTCAAAAGAATTGCACGGGCTTTGCTATCTCCGTTTGCGTGGTATTAAAAATGCTAGTGAGCAAGTATTGCTCACTGCTGCGTGCCAAAATATGAAGAAAATTGCCCTACATCTAGCCAAGATATAATAGATGTAGGGTCATTTTTATTATTAAAAGGTTTTAAAATCGAAGGTATATCCCTCAAAAGTGTAAACATAAAAAAAGCTTGTAGAAAAAGAGTGCCTTTCTCTACAAGCTGAACGTTAGCTAAGCTAACGTTTTTTTGTGTGAAATCATATTTACGGTGGCCTAAGAGATTAGGGGGATAACCCCATCCAATTCCATTTATTGTTGCTTTGTTTTTGGTTGTGGTATTTCTTTAATAACAAGATAAATCATTGTTAGAGTAACAGCCCAATTAACAAACATTCCTCCGATAACATTTGTTTGGAAGAATGCCATAATAGTGAAGAAAACTGTCGGTATGGTTGTGCTATAAGCGGTTATTCTCCACATATGGCGATATTGGAGTTTAGGGTTATATGTGCTTGCTAGTAGTTTTCCGACCATTGCAATAATAGTAATTTCGATAAACTTTAGTCCTGCAGCGAATATATAAGTAAATGAGCTGACAATAAGCACTAATACAATCAATAATCCATCGATTTGTTCCATGAAGCTTTCCACATCATCCTTGGTTAATGTAAATCCTTGGAAGAGTGAATAAGGTTGTGCTTGCATTGTTCCATTAGCAACGATTACAAATTCAGATTTCAACAGCGCTAGCCCGTTATCCGTCTTTGTTTCAACATCCTTAGCAGTTAGTGAACCAGTTCCATCAAAGATGATGTCGAAATTTTGATCGTTAAGTACGATAGGCTCCGTAGCTTCTGTATGAAGTTTACCGTTTTTTATTTCAAATGCTGGAATCTTATGCTCAATAGCTTCTTTAAAGGAAGCTACACCATCTTTTACACTAGTAGTTGAGTAAATGAAGGATGGTAAGGTTGAAATAAATACTAATAGGAAAACATAAAGAATGGTTTTTCCTATCCCTTGAAAGCGAAATTTGGCAATATCTTTCGGAGAATACAAACTAAGCCAAAACTGTTTGAAAATATTCATAGTGTCAACACCTTGTCTTACGTACTTTTTTCATATTCTATCCTTCTTGTATACATAATACAACGATTTTAAAGCAATCTATTAACAAACAGTTTGCTTTGTAATGTTTCTGTAATATAAGGGGGAGTTTTAGGATGTTTGTTAAGGAATTGTAAAGAATGTTAAATAATCCTTTACATAAATTGCGATTTCTCACATAATAGCAAAGTCTTATTTGTGGAATTTTGTCGAATTATCGCTTGAGGGGTTGAAATTTTAGTGGAATTGAATGTACAAGAAATGCTTTTTCAATTTTTGGGTGGACTAGGTATCTTCCTATTTGGTATTAAATACATGGGAGATGGTCTCCAAAAATCAGCAGGAGATAGATTACGTGATATATTAGATCGTTTTACTACGAATCCTTTTATGGGTGTGTTAACAGGTATTGTTGTTACTTGTTTAATTCAAAGTAGTTCTGGAACAACAGTTATTACCGTTGGATTAGTTAGTGCTGGGTTCTTAACATTACGACAAGCAATTGGAATTATAATGGGTGCCAACATCGGTACAACAATTACAGCATTTATTATTGGTATTAAAATATCAGAATATGCTCTACCAATTATTGCAGTCGGAGCTGTATTATTGTTCTTCTTTAAGAATAGAAAAATCCATAACTTAGGACAAATCGTCTTTGGATTTGGGGCATTATTCTTTGGTTTAGAATTAATGGGAGACGGAATGAAGCCGCTTCAGTCATTAGACTCATTCCATGATCTTACTCTTAGCATGAGTGATAATCCATTCCTTGGTGTATTTATCGGAACAGTCTTTACTCTTGTTGTTCAAAGTTCAAGTGCTACAATTGGTATTTTACAAGAATTATTTGGCCAAGGTTTAATTAGTTTAGACGCTGCACTTCCTGTTCTATTTGGGGATAACATCGGTACAACGATCACGGCTGTATTAGCCTCAATTGGTGCTTCAGTTGCGGCAAGAAGAGCGGCAGCTACACACGTCTTATTTAACGTTATTGGTACAACTATATTCATGATAATCTTGCCGTTCTATACAATGGTCATTGACATGATAAGAGACTCATTAGGCTTGAATCCGGAAATGACAATCGCGTTTGCACACGGAATTTTTAACGTGACGAATGCTGTTATTCAATTCCCATTCATTGCTGTATTAGCATATATTGTAACGAAATTAATCCCTGGTGAGGATTCAATTGTTGAATATAAAACAAAGCACTTAGATCCAATTTTCTTGGAACAATCACCTGCTATTGCAATTGGGTCTGCTCAAGAAGAAGTTGTACGCATGGGTAACTTTGCGATTAAAGGTCTAGAGGAAACGCAAAAGTTCTTTGAAAGTAAACAGCCGAAGAACTCAGAAACAGCTTTACAAATTGAAGATGCAATTAATAATTTGGACCGAAAAATTACTGATTACTTAGTATCGGTATCATCAGCTCCATTATCGCCACATGAATCTGAGAGACATGCGATTTTGGTAGATACTGTTCGTGATATTGAACGTATTGGTGATCACTTCGAAAATATAATCGAATATGTTGATTTCCAATTATCTAATAAAGTTACTTTATCTGATGACGCAATGAACGACCTTAAAACGATGTTCAATTTAACGCATACTACTGTGAAAGAAGCGATTGATGCTTTAGATCATAATAATAAAGAACTAGCGATTGATGTATTAAAGAAAGAGCGTAGCATCGACGAGCTAGAGAAATCTTTAAGAAAGAAACATATTGGCCGTCTTAGCGAAGGCAATTGTTCGGTTAGAGGTGGAATCGTTTTTGTTGATATCATCAGTAACTTAGAACGTATTGGCGACCACGCGGTAAACATTGCTGAAACAGTGCTTGGAGATAGCAAATATAAATATAGATGATCGTAGAAAATGCCCTTGTAATATAATACGAGGGCTTTTCCTATACTTATCTAAATGTATGTATACTTGTTATATGGCTCTGCCTAGGTTAGGAATAACTTTATATTTTTACATTGTCAAAAGAATTATTTTGTAACTTTTTCTTGAAAAAAGCGTATATAAAATGAAAAAAGGGTAATGAAAGATAGTAGACGGAGGAAGGGAAGAATTATGGAGATTGTTTATTGGATTATTATTGGGCTGTTGTTTGTGGTTGGTTTTGTTGGATTGATTTATCCGATTATCCCAAGTGTGTTCTTCATTATTGGTCCAATTATTCTTTATGGTTTTCTATTTACATTTGATCATTTCAGTTGGTTGTTCTGGGTGATACAAGGATTGTTTGTGGTTCTACTATTTATTGCAGACTATGCAGCTAATTTAATAGGTGTGAAGAAATATGGCGGCTCTAAAGCAGGTATATGGGGAAGCACCATCGGATTACTGGTAGGTCCATTTATCATTCCTGTCATCGGTATAATACTAGGCCCGTTTATTGGAGCTGTACTGGCTGAATTATTGGTGCATAGAAAGAACTTTAAGGAAGCGATAAAAATCGGGTTTGGTTCAGTAATAGGATTTATTTCAAGTGTCATTACGAAATTTGTTATACAAGCATTTATGGTTGCATATTTTCTTTTTGTTGTACTGTAAAAATTAAGCTTTTTATTTGAATGCGCAAACAAACTTTGTTAATCTTAACTTAACGGGCTAAAATACGGTAGTAACCGTGTTTTAGCTACATTATGCACTACATAGGAGGAAATAAATTATGTCATTTGAATTGCCACAATTACCATACGCATACGACGCATTAGAACCACATATCGATAAAGAGACTATGAATATTCACCACACTAAGCATCACAACACTTATATTACTAACTTGAACGCTGCTTTAGAAGGAAATGCAGAACTTCAAGCTAAGTCAGTTGAAGAAGTTATTGCTAAACTTGATGCTGTACCAGAAGCTATTCGTACAGCTGTACGTAACAATGGTGGTGGACATGCTAACCACACATTATTCTGGCAAATCCTTTCACCAAATGGTGGTGGAGAGCCTAAAGGTGAAGTAGCTGAAGCAATCAATGCTAAATTTGGTAGCTTCGATAACTTCAAAGCTGAATTCGCTAAAGCTGCAACAACTCGCTTTGGTTCTGGTTGGGCTTGGTTATCAGTAAGCAACGGAGAAATTGAAATTTCAAGTACTCCAAACCAAGACTCTCCAGTAATGGAAGGTAAAACACCAATCCTTGGGTTAGATGTTTGGGAGCATGCTTACTACTTAAACTACCAAAACCGTCGCCCAGATTACATTTCAAGCTTCTGGAATGTAGTAAACTGGGATGAAGTTGAAAAACGTTACCAAGCTGCAAAATAATAAATGAAACAAAAATCGGTGAGGGATACCTATTCCTCACCGATTTTTAGTTGGATGGGATGAATGATTGAAAAGTAATCTTTCTATTCAGTAAGCTAGTCTTTGAAGAAAGCAAGAGTCGTTTTAGCGGTTCTTGCTTTTTCTTGCATATTCACTCTTTCTTTTTCAAAAGCTAAAGCTATATATATGAAGCAATTGGAATCTTATAATTGCTTAGTTCTCACTCTTACATCATTTTGAATGAGAGCAGTTAGTGCTAGTTGGAATGGGATAAAGGAGAGTTAAAGATGATTGTAAGAAAAGTCTTGGGAGATATTCCCTTAACAAGAGATTTAAAGCTGTTACTCATTATTGGCGGACTATATAGTATAAGTGCCGCTTTATCAAACACATTTGTAAACATATTCTTATGGAAGCAATCAGGTAGTTTCTTTGAAATAGGTTTATACAATATAACGATTGTGATATTTCAGCCTTTGACGTTTATTCTAGCGGGAAGAATAGCGAAAGTGATTGATCGTGTAATTGTACTGCGTTTAGGTGTAATATGTTTAGCCGCATTTTATTTAGTGGTATTAATGGTTGGAAATGATGCAGTTCATTATATTCTATTACTAGGCGCCATTTTAGGTATTGGTTATGGCTTTTATTGGTTAGCTTATAATGTGTTAACTTTTGAAATAACTGAGCCAGAGAATCGTGATTTTTTTAATGGATTTTTAGGGATCATGTCTTCTTTAGGAGGAATGTTAGGTCCTTTTTTAGCTGGGTATATCATTACACATACATATGATAATGTTGGTTATAGCATAATTTTTGGTATTTCTATGTTTTTGTTCGCTATAGCGGTTGTTTTAAGCTTTTTCATTAAAAGAAGACCTGCACATGGAAAGTACTACTTTTTGAGAATTATTCAAGAAAGAAAAAATAATCGCAATTGGCATAAAATATTAATGGCACATATATGTCAAGGATGGAGAGAGGGTACATTTTTTTTTATCGTTTCAGTCTTTATCTTTATAACGACTGGTAGTGAGCTTTCTCTTGGTACGTTTGGTCTAGTGAATTCAGGAATTGGTCTTATTACATATTACGCTGCTTCAAGATTCATTAAGAAAGAGAGCAGAAAAAAAGCCATTCTCCTAGGTGGTCTCGGTTTATTTGCTTCGATTTTTTTATTGATTATTAAAGTTACTTATGTAAATTTGTTATTGTATGGTGCACTCATTGCTGTTTTCTACCCATTATTACTCGTTCCGTACATTTCACTTTCCTATGATGTGATCGGGCAGAGCTGGAAAGCTGGTGAAATGCGAGTTGAGTATATCGTAGTAAGAGATCTTTACTTAAACATAGGAAGAATTTTATCTATTCTTGTTTTTTTAATAGGAATTTCTTTCTTTAATATGAAGGATGTTCTTCCTTATTTATTATTACTTCTTGGATCTGGGCATTTGTGTATTTACTTTTTAGTGAAGGATATTGAGATAGGTGTAAATAGCCGGAAATGATTTCCCTATTTAATTTTATGTTTTTTTGCTAGAAAAACAATCGCTGTTTATATACAATAAGAGAGGTGTGTAGTTCAAAATAAAGAAGGATGTGTGTATAGTATTGAGGAGAAAAATTAAAGACAAAAAGAAAAAATCGCACGTTCCTTTTCGATTAAATATACTTTTCTTTGTTATATTTATTTTATTTACGGCTTTAATATTACGTCTTGGTGTTGTACAAATCGTGTACGGAGATGACTATCGTCGTGAAATAGAACGTACAGAAGATGTTACGGTTAACAGCTCTGTACCACGTGGGAAAATGTATGATCGAACTGGTAAAACGGTCGTTGATAATACGCCAGTAGATGCGATTACATATACCCGTCTTCAAGGAACAACGACGGAAGAAATGTTAGAAACCGCACAGAATTTAGCGAAGATTATTGATAAAGAAACTAAAAAAGTAACAGAGCGTGATAAAAAAGACTTCTGGATTCTTATGAATCCTGAAGAGGCTAAAAAGAAAATCACAAAAGAAGATCAAAAACTTTATGAAGATGAGAAAATTGATGATAAAGAATTATATAAACGTCAATTAGAACGAATTACAGAAAAAGATTTGAAGTCTCTTTCAGAAGCTGAATTGGAAGTTTTAGCGATTTATCGTGAACTAGCCAGTGCAAAAGCATTAACTCCACAAATCATTAAAAATGAAGGTGTAACAAAAGATGAAGTAGCGATTGTAAGTGAGAACTTAGAATCATTACCGGGTGTTGATGTAACAACGGATTGGGATCGCGATTACTTATATGATGATACTTTGAAATCAGTAATAGGAAAGGTTTCAAAATCTGAAGAAGGGTTACCACTTGAACAATTAGATTATTACTTAGCTAGAGATTATAATCGTAACGACCGCGTTGGTACAAGTTATATTGAATATCAATATGAAGATGTGCTGCAAGGTCAAAAGGCTAAAGTGAAAAATGTTACGGACAAGTCAGGTAATGTGTTGGAATCTGCACTTCTTTCAGAAGGTACAAGAGGGAAAGATTTAGTCCTTACTGTAGATATGGATTTACAGCTTGCTGTAGAGAAAATTATTGAAGATGAATTACGTCAGAAGAAATCCTATGGTGCTACAGGCTTCCTAGATCGTGCCTTTGTTGTTTTGATGGATCCAAACACTGGAGAAATACTATCAATGGCTGGTAAACAGTACGCACGAGATGAAGAGACAGGAAGAATGGAATTTAACGATTTTGCACTTGGTAATATTACAACTTCGTACACGATGGGTTCTGTTGTAAAAGGTGCGACAGTCTTAACAGGTTATAAAACGGGAGCGATTTATCCTGGTTATTCAGTTAATGATGCACCAATGGTTATTAAAGGTACGCCACCGAAAAAATCATGGAAAAACATGGGTACAATTAATGATTTAACAGCCTTAAAACAGTCATCAAACGTATATATGTTCCAAACGGCTATCAAAATTGGTGGCGGTGAATACCGATATAATCAATCGTTGAAAGTAAAACCAGAAGCTTTTGATATCATGCGTTATTATTTCAGTCAATTCGGTTTAGGCGTTCGTACAGGAATTGATTTACCGAATGAAATGGCAGGATTTAAAGGTCAAGAGAAAATCTCAGGTAAACTTCTTGACTTATCTATCGGCCAGTATGATACGTATACAACGATGCAATTGGCTCAATACATTTCCACCATTGCCAATGGGGGTAAACGAATACAACCTCATATTGTAAAAGAAATTAGGGAGCCAGCGGAAGATGCTGCATCGCTAGGTCCGGTCGTGCAAGAAATATCACCAGTTGTTTTAAATACGTTAGACATGAAACCTTCATGGATTGAACGCGTACAAACAGGCTTTACAAAAGTAATGCAAGAACCAGGTGGAACAGGCTATAGAGCGTTTGGAAGTGCTAATTATGAACCTGCTGGGAAAACAGGTACTGCGGAGGCGTTCTATGATGGTCCACTTCGTAAAAATTATAATGAGCCACCGGAAACTATGAATCTATCATTAGTTAGCTATGCGCCTGCAAATGATCCAGAAGTTGCAATGGCTGTCGTTGTACCATGGGCATATCAAGGTAGAAGTGGCCACAGCATTAACTTAGATATAGGACGTAAAGTAATGGATACGTACTTTGAATTGAAGGAAAAACGTGATACAACCTCTAGTACTAACGAGGACGATAATGAATAATAATGAAAGCTTGCTTCGGCAAGCTTTTTTTATGTTCAAAAACAAAATGAATGTATACAATTACTATGAATAAATGACAGCTCCTGCAACTCCAGATAGAAAAATGACAAATAGAGGATGCATACGTAATTTCAATAGTGCGAATAAAGAAAGTCCAAAAATGATGAGCAAGCTAATCGTATACCAGGAAATATGCAAGCTAATTAGGTTATTTGAAAGTGCAAACTTTAATGCTGCAAAGATTATTAAGCTGGTGACAATTGGTCTTAAGCCATAAAACATGGATTGTACTAATGGATAATGATTTAATTTACGAAAAAGAGTTGCGACAAGAAGAACGATTAAAAATGCTGGTAGTAAAATCCCGATAGTAGCAACAATCGCTCCTGATATACCCGCTGTTGAATATCCAACAAGAATAGCGCTATTTGTTGCAATTGGCCCTGGAGCCATTCCAGCAATGGCAATTAAATCTGTGAATGTTTGAATTGTCATCCATCCATGTTTCGAGACCTCGCTTTCTATTACCGGAATCATAGCATAACCGCCTCCGAATGATATAAAACCAATAATTAAGAATGATTGGAATAGATTCCACAGCAACATATGCTTCACCTCGTTTTTTTATAATCCTATGTTTGTTGAGTCTTTTATTTTCTCTTTGTATCTCTGCTTTTGATCACTTTCATTTGCATTCTTTCGTGAGGCTACTCTATTTTTAAAAGAAATGATTATAACTCCGAGTGCAGCACTCGATAAGATTGCAACAATTGGGTGAATAAAGAAGAGAGCAGCAATACCAACTATAAACAGAAAGACTGTAGATTTATCAATCAGTGCTGTTTTTCCAATATTAATTGCTGCATAGATGATTAAAGCAACAATTGAGGCTCTAATAGATTGGAAAGAAGCATTGATCGTAGGATTATTTTCCATGAATATATAGAGTATCCCCAATAATAGTACGATGAAAAACGTAGGTAATGACACGCCTATAATAGCTACAATCGCTCCACTTATCCCACCAATTCGAAAGCCAATAAATGTCGCAGCGTTTAAAGCAATTGCTCCTGGAATTGATTGAGATAATGCAAAGACGTCTGTTACTTCGTCTGTATGTAACCATTTTCTTTTATATACTACTTCTTTCTCTATTAGCGGAATCATTGCAAATCCTCCACCGAACGTGACAGGAGCGATTTTAAAAAAGGTCCAAAATATTTGCAATAGCTTTTTGCATTGAGTATTCATTATTTCACTTCCTTTCAATCATTGCTACATGTGGTTTATGTTAATATTCTTGTTAATTAACTTATCAAGGTGAGGGTAAAAGGTAAATTGCAATAAATGCATAGGGTATAACAGAATGTTATTTATCATTTTCCGACAG
>NZ_JBALMO010000373.1:0-2047 GCF_036963345.1 Bacillus sp. JJ722 | reverse complement strand
CTTTCTTCCACTAAACTGCGCCGTTTGTGACATAAAAAAGGGTGATTCTTCTAAATGAAGAATCATCCCCGTTAATTGAATCAGAAAACCTAAAATGTCCTCGCAATCTAATTTCTGTTTAAAAAATGAATTAAATAAAAAATCGCCCTAACTGTAAAGATAGGACGTTTTTTTTATTATTGATTTATTGCACTTAATCTTGCTTTTACTTCATCTTTTGTAAGGTTATGTTCTACAACATATCGATTTCTTTCATGTGCACTACATTCTGGTGTACATCCACGTAAATATTTGTGCTCATTTTCTTCTGAACATAAAATTTGTTTATTACATTCTGGATTCGCACAGTTCACGTAACGCTCACATGGTTCATTTGTGAAATGATCGCGACCAACAATAACATGCTCTTTTTGATTGATTGGAACACTAATACGTTCATCGAATACATACATTTTCCCATCCCAATTCTCACCTCGAACAATTGGGTCTTTACCGTATGTTGCAATGCCTCCATGAAGTTGAGAAACGTCTTCATAACCTTCTCTCACTAACCATCCTGAGAACTTCTCACAACGTATACCACCTGTACAATACGTTAAAATTTTCTTATCTTCGAACATGCTTTTATTCTCGCGCATCCACTCTGGTAAATCACGGAATGTTTTAATATCAGGTCGAATAGCACCTTTAAAGTGACCTAAATCATATTCATAATCATTTCTCGCATCGATAATTACAGTATCTTCCTGCTTCATTGCTTCAAAAAATTCAACAGGGCTTAAGTATTTACCTGTTAATTCATTTGGATTGATATCATCTTCTAATTGTAATGAAACAATTTCTTCTCTAGGACGAACATGCATCTTCTTAAACGCATGGCCTTCCACTTCATCAATTTTAAAAACAATTTCACTAAATAATGGATTGCTTTTCATTGCTTTCATATACTGATCTGTTTGTTCAACAGTACCAGATACAGTACCATTAATACCTTCTAAACCAACCAATATTCTTCCCTTTAAGCCAAGTTCTTTACAAAAGCTCAAGTGCTGAGCTGCAAACTCCTCTGGATTTTCAATTGGTACATACAAATAATATAACAATACTCTATATGCTTTTGATTCTGACATTTATTTTTTACTCCTTTACTATTAACTATAATTACAATCGAAGAAATATTTCTTAACGACTTTAATTAGTCACCCAATTTTGTTAAAAAAACACACATAGAAATAATACTAAGTGTTTATTTTTAATTATGCAAGTTAAGTGATTTCTTTTTTATATTAATAAGTTTCCAAACTGACAAGAGCATAATAACAATGTATAATTCAGATGGAAACAAGTAGATATTAGACATTTCTAAAAAATTCAGCTATAAATATAAGCTTTCCCTAACTTACAAGAGTATAACTATCACTTGAAATGCATTCTAATACATGGAACAGCAATAATAATCGAATTTTTTATATTTAGGAGGAGATTTTCTTGAAACTAGTTGGAATTTCTGGAGCACTTATCGGGGCAAAACCAGCAATTACTGTTAATGAAGTACTTCAAGCAGCAAAAAAACTTGACCCAAGTCTTGAAGTCGAATTAATCGACTTAAGAAATTATGATGTAGAATTCGTAGTAGGTAAACCATTCGCTGACTACAACGAAGATACTCAAACTGTTATTAATAAAATTATGGAAGCTGATCTTTATGTAATTGGCACTCCTATTTATCAAGCATCAATTACTGGCGCTTTAAAAAATCTTTTCGACCACTTACCAACAACTGCTCTCCAATCAAAAGTTGTAGGCGTTATTACTACCGGTGGTTCAGATAAACATTTCTTAGTAGCGGATAATCAATTAAAACCAATCTTATCTTTCTTCAAGGCAAATATCGCTGCAAGCAGTGTGTTTGTTAATAGCAACTGTTTTAATAAAGACAATGAAATTGTCAATGAAGATATTGTACAACGAATCAATAACCTTGCCATGGAATTATTGTTCTTACAAACTAAACTGTTTGCAAATAATAAGTAAGAAAAGCGGAAGC
>NZ_JBALMO010000372.1:0-3195 GCF_036963345.1 Bacillus sp. JJ722 | reverse complement strand
GTATAATAGATTGTTCAAGTGAAATAAAAAGCAATATAATCATTACAATTGAAAGTAAAATAAAAAAGGATAATGAAAACTATTCATCACCCTATCTTCCTAAAATTTTCAATTTCTTTCTGTTTTCAGCCTCGAATGTAAAATATAACCCTTTTTATCTAAACAAATTATTTCTTTTTCCGGTACCACTCTTCTAACGTCATCATCTTAAACGGATCTTCAAAATCTATTCTTAATGGAGCTATTAATTCTAGAGAATTCCCATCTGGATCTTTAAAGTAAATTGCGGCGTGGGCATTAGGATTGTTTGGTAATACAAGTGGTTGATTTTCTGGGGTGAATCCGAAGTTAGTTGTTACTTCAATCCCTTTTTGCTGAAGCCAATCTTTTGCACTTTCCATATCTTCAATGTCAATATGCAACGCAATATGCCTTAATGAGGGATGATATGGAGTATCCACTTTGTCTGTTTCCCACAAACCTAACCAACTGCTACCTTTCTTAATCCAAAAAAAGACGAGTTTTTCAGACTGATATGCAATTTCTAAATCCAATTTCTTATAAAACTCAATGGATTCACGAAGGTTTCGTACAGGTAAATGTGCTTCGTAGATTCCTTTTATCATGAAATACTCCCCCTCCTTAAATTCAATTTAATTCCAATTAAAGTTTACAGAAACTAATTGACTGAAACAACAATTTTGCTTAGTAGTCATTGAGTAGATTCGGTTACACACATAGATGTTACACTACACTAAAAATTCTTATATATAACTTAGACAATCCAGTTCTTCATTTAGCATTATTGTTTACAAACTAATTAAAAATATTTGACTAATTAGCCATTAACCCAATGAAACAACTGACATATGTCAGTTTCAACTCAAAGAGATATTCCACATACTTATAATTCTGTCACTTTATGCTCATGCTTAAATGATTTTGTGAATTCTGTTAAGCAGTCTTGGCATAAATCAAAAGTCCATCTTTCACAGTCATATTTACTACCATAACCAAAATCACAAACAAAGGTTTGAAACTCTTCCGCTTGTGTTTGTCTCTGAAACTCATTTCCAAAAAGTTCAGTAGTCTTTCCACACTTGTTACAAGTAATAGACTGTAATAACTCTACTTCTTGTTCAATAATTATAGTTTTATGTATTTTCATTTGATGCCTCCAAATTGTGTACTTTATAGTTATCCCCCTCCTATTAAAACATATTTTTTCGACCAGACCATAAAATAATTGACTTTTTTATTTTTTTAAATTACATTAAGTTATGCAAGTAATTACTTACATTTACTTTCGAAAGTTGGATGGTTATGAATGAACAAAAAAGTACACCAGAAAGAATTATTAAAGCATTTATTGAATTATTTCGTGATTACGGATATAAAGGAACAACAACCCGTGCAATTGCAGAAAAAGCGGGTGTTAATGAAGTAACAATCTTCCGTCATTTCGGAAATAAAAAGGGGATTATGGAAGCAGCTCTTCAATCAATATCATATCAACCTTTGTTAGAAAAAATCATCCAAGAACAAATGATTTGGGATCTTGAGCATGATTTGTGGTTAATCTCAGAAGGATATCATAACTATATGGAAAAAATTAAAGACTTAGTTTTGATTGGTTTAAGAGAAGCTGATATGTTCCCAGAGTTTAATGATGCTATGATGGATATTCCAAAGCAATTAAAAAATAGTATGGTATCATACTTTACTGAGATGAATCGAAGAGGCAAGCTAATTGAGACGGATATTGATTTTCAAGCTATGAACTTTATCTGGCTTAATTTCGGCTATTTTCTATCTAAGTCTCGCTTTGGTCACAATATCATACCGAGTTCCAAAAATGATTTTATCAAACACAGTGTTCAGCTTTTTGCTAGGGGATTAAAACCCTAGTAGTTTTTTTACCACATATGCAAGTATGTACTTACTTTAGTAAAGGGGATATAATTATGAAAATATTAAAACAGTTTTTTAAACATTCTGAGACTTTCGTAGGAATTGCCACAGCGATTTCTTTCTTATTGATTTTCTTCTGTGTATGGATGACAGCGTATGATGGTGTTTATGATCGGTCAAACAAATTAAAAATTGGAATAGTAAACGAAGATAAACAAATGGGTGTAATGATTGAAAACCAGCTGATAAAAAATATACCCTTTAAGATTATTGCGTACAAATCCCTTGATTCTGCGAATAAAGATATGAATCAACGAGAATTGGATATGGTCATTCATATTCCTTCCCTGTTCTCCAGTCAACTGCAAGAAAAAGAAAAAGTAGAGATTAATTATTTCATTAATCAAGCAAATACTCCTTTAGCAAAGCAAATCATGGAAGGAGCAGCAAAAAATATAACTCAATCAATTAACTTACATGTTTATTCCAATAAACAGCAACTTATCCTTTCTAACTTACCTAAACAATTAGATGAAACTGTACCATCAAAAGAGCTCGCTCAAAATGTTTCAAAAAGTATTGCACAAGTCCTGCAATCATTAAATATTCAATCGGTTCAAACATCAGTCACAAAAACGAATAATGTTGACGGATTCGAAGTAACAATGGTCCCATTGATGATTGTACTTGCTTCATTCGTTGGTTCTATGATCATGAGTCTCAATCTAAATATTGTTTCATCAAAATTAAAAGATCAGTATAATAAATGGGCAATATTTTTCACAAGACAAACTATTAATATGGGTGCTTCTATTCTTTTAACTTTTATCACCTTATTATTTTTATTCATTTTCAATATTGAGATTAAACCAACATTATTTGAGACCGGAGCATTTCAAATATTGGTCTATTTTTCCTTTTTAAGCTTAACACAGATGTTTGTTGTATTATTTGGACCTGGCGGAATGTTATTTAACATTCTTACTCTCTCATTACAGCTAGTAACTTCAGGAGTTATCGTTCCAAAAACAATGTTGTCCAACTTTTATCAATCGGTCGGATCCTATTTACCAGCAACATATGCAGCAGATGGGTATTACACCGTGATTTATGGAGGAGAGAGTTTATTAACTTATATGGTAACTCTATTCTTAATATCAGGAGTGTCCTTGTTTATAACAGTAATTAAAATTCTTTTTCAGAAAGACCATTTACTAACAGCAAATAAGCTAACACTAGGAGAAAACAATGTTTTGAATTAAGTTTAAAAAGCGTGTTTTGAAA
>NZ_JBALMO010000371.1:0-3358 GCF_036963345.1 Bacillus sp. JJ722 | reverse complement strand
ATATATAAATATATCATATAAAAGGATGGTCTTATTATAATGAAAAATGGAAAAGTTATATCCTTTCTAAACATGAAAGGTGGAGTTTGTAAAACAACTCTTTGCAAAGAAATAGCTTACTATCTTCAAGAAAAAAATCATGATCCAGATAATGAAGGAAAAAAAATATTAGTAATTGATATAGATCCACAATCTAATTGTACTCAATCCTTTTTTGAAAAATTCAATATAGACGTTAATGACGAAGATGGAAATATAAGAAAGGATATTCCATCTATACAAAAATTATATGATCTTCACTTAATCCAAGGCAAAGAATCAGAAATAATATTACAGCTTACTGATAACCTCCATTTAATTCCTGGTGATCTTACAACAGTATTTATGGAAAGAAGCTCAAATAGTTCACATGAACAAAAACTTCTACAAGCAATCAAAACATGGAAGTTGAAGGAAAATTATGACTTAATATTTATAGATTGTCCACCAACGTATTCTTTTTACACGGTCTCAGCACTAATGGCATCAGACTACTACCTGGTTCCATCAAAACCTGATATGTATTCGTTATTAGGTCTATCACTACTAAAAGATGTTGTAGAAAGATTTATTACAGTAGATCAACCTGTCGTAATGGAAGGAAGAAATCTTCAATGTTTAGGTGTTATTCTTACGATGATAGGGCAAACAGAAGGTATGAAACAAAGAATGAGTGATATAAAAAGTTATGCAGAACAAGAGAATATCCACGTTTTTGAACATGAGTTAAAATACTATCCTAAATTAACAACTGGTGCTCTTGAAACATTCATTTCAGATAGAAATGATATGAGCTTACTAGAATTCATAGAAAATATTTCTCGAGAATTCTTAGAAAGGATTGAATTATATAATGAACAATGAAATTACATTCAATCAGATTCTTTCTTTAAGAAAAATAAAAGATGTAGATTTATTAAAAGTAAATTTATATGGTTATTGTTCACAAGTTATTCTTTCAAAAGAACTATTTAATAATAATAAAGAACTAGTTGAATTTATAGGCTTTTTAAATTTTAAATATAGAGAATATGTCTTTGCTAGCAGAACTATTGTCATTTCAAGAGTTATAAGAGATATTGAAAAAAAAGATGTTGAAGAATTAAACATATTAAGAGAAAATATTATAACTTTCGTGTCACACAAATTAGAAATCGATGTTACTGCCGAAAAAGAAAATACAAAAAGTAAAAACAAAGAAGATTCAAACTATGCAAAAACAATAATTGAAAAGTATCGTAGAGGAAAATAAAATGGATTTCCAGAGTACAATATCAAAAAATAAGACTGAGTTCTATAACTATGTAACCTTTTTACAAGAGCATTTCCCAAAAAATGTTTGGATTCAAGAGGAAAACCTCATAAAATTAGAACACTTTCATAACCTAATATTCGAAAACTTAGTCATCTACGATTTAATAAATGAACACTTGAATAATCATACTATAAATACACAGATACGTTTTGTTAATGATTATATGGAATCTATAAACACACTCTTAATTGCTCTTCCAGTTAATTATCCTGGTTTTGCAAACTATAATATTAGAGTTGCCTCTGAATCGTTACTAAAATATATATATTCACTGACATTTTCAACAAAAACAGAAGAAGAAGTTGCTAGAACTCAGTTTAGATATCTAAAGGATGAACCAAAGCGAGCCCCTGAAAATGCACACATAAGAGAAGAAATAATTAAACTTACATCTATTTATGGTAAAGCTTCTAAAATAGTACATAAACATAAAATAGACACATCTAACTTAAGTTTAACTATTAATTACTATGTAGATACTTTTTTTGAAGAGTTATCTGACATAATACAAATACTCGATGATATTATTATCATATTTATGAAAACAATATTAAACAAAACTAATTTTAATTACAATAACACGTCATTCTCTACCAAACTACGCATTCAATCAAAACTGAGTAGTCACAAGTTTCATATAATAAAAAGCATGTAATTGATAGCCCTTCTCTAAATGAGAAGGGCTTTTTTATGTATAGGTATTAAGACAGACCAAACTTATTTTGTAACCATTTAGACAAAGCAAAACAATATCTCCTTACAAAAAAGTAACAGAATATATAGTCCATGATAAAATTGCTTCATTTGAAGTTAGAGAGTATTAAATAATAAAGTTAAGCCCCCTTCTCATTCGAATTGGGGCTTTTTTATGCTTCGTTGAATGGTCTCTGTTCATGATTTTTAAAACAAAAGAAATGAACGAGTAAATACTTAATAAAGACAATAAACGTTAACCGTTAAAAGCCATTTGCTTTGTGGTATTTATTTTTATTGTATAATTATCATAACTTTTAAAAATCTACTAAAATTCCATGTGTTGAGGTGTAATTATGTTAGAAGAAATAAATTATTTACCTGTCGATGATACCTCTTACGACAAACTCGACTTTAAGTCGAAGGCTATTGAAATTGCTTCAGTAATAAATAACTTTCCAACGTATTCCCCCTTTTCTATAAGTATAAATGGCCCTTGGGGATCAGGGAAATCTACTATGTTGAATTTTATCGAACAGTCGTTAGATAAAAAAAAATGTAATATCATCCGTTTTAATCCTTGGACTGTTTCTGATGAAGATTCACTTATAACAAATTTATTTGAAGAAATTTATTACGAAATAGATGGTGGCGTTACCAACGCAAAACAAAAATTTGCAGAATATGCTCAAAAGATAATCTCTCCAGCAACTAAATTATCTTCTTATGTTGGTGCTTTATCTAATGGAATAGATCCTAGAATGGCTGGAGTTATTTCAAATAGTGCCGGTGAATCTGCAAAAGGCATTGGTGAGATATTGTTTACCAAACCACTATCAAAAAGAAAGAAAGAATTACATAAAGAAATGAAACTTAGATACAGCGATACTGAACAAAAAATTGTGGTTCTTATCGATGAATTAGATAGACTATTTCCTGATGAAATAATTACAGTTTTTCAAATGATTAAATCCGCCTTAGACTTTCCTGGTCTTGTATTCGTTGTAGCTATGGATGAAATAATTATCAATGAAGCTTTAATAAAAATCGGAATAAATAACCCAACATACTATTTAGAAAAAATTTCCAGAGAAGTTACCATGTACGGACTACACATCAAATTAGAACATTGTGTGATCACTTGTTATTACCGTATCTAGATTACTCATACAAACCCGATAAAAAATTAATCGATTGTATAGAAGCTTATATCTATCTGGAAGATACTAAATTCCCGAATTTAGAAGAAAATTCTAATTTAAAGAATTACTTTGGTCCTGAATGGATATTGGTTAATGTTGATCATAATGA